>NZ_JASATH010000109.1:0-26371 GCF_038440215.1 Inquilinus sp. OTU3971
GCCCCGGGCCCGGGCCTCCCCGGGTTGGGGGGGGGGGCGGGGGGGGGGGGCCCCCACGCCGATGCTGTATTTCGCCCAGAAGCACCTGGACGCCGATGCCGGGGTGATGGTCACCGGGTCGCACAACCCGCCGGACTACAACGGCATCAAGATGGTGCTGCGCTCCGGCCCGGTCTATGGCGACCAGATCCTGGAGATCGGCCGCCTCGCCACGGCCGGCGACCTGGAGACGGGCGCGGGCAAGGTCAGCGACCTCGACCTGCGCGACCTTTATGTCGAGCGGCTGCTGCGCGACTATGACGGCAGCCGCGACCTGACCGTGGTCTGGGACAACGGCAACGGCGCCGCTGGCGAGGTGCTGCGCCGCCTGACCGCCAGGCTGCCGGGCAGGCACATCCTGCTGTTCGACGAGATCGACGGCCGCTTCCCGAACCACCATCCGGACCCGACCATCCCGGACAACCTGGTGGCGCTGCAGGCCAAGGTGGCCGAGGCGCGCGCCGATCTGGGCATCGCCTTCGACGGCGACGCCGACCGCATCGGCGCGATCGACGGCCGGGGCCGGATCATCCCGGGCGACATGCTGGTGGCGGTCTATGCCATCGACGTGCTGCCGCGATACCCGGGCGGCACCGTGATCGCCGACGTCAAGACCAGCAAGACCGTGTTCGACGCGATCGCGGCACTGGGCGGCACGCCGCTGATGTGGAAGACCGGCCATTCCCTGATCAAGGCAAAGATGGCCGAGGTGAAGTCGCCGCTGGCCGGCGAGATGTCGGGCCACATCTTCTTCGCCGACAAATGGTACGGCTTCGACGACGCGCTGTATTGCGGCGTGCGGCTGGTGGCCCAGGTCAGCCGCAGCGGTGGCACGCTGGCGGCGCTGCGCGACACCTTCCCCAGCACGGTCTCGACCCCCGAGGTGCGCTTCCAGGTCGATGAGAGCCGGAAGTTCGCGGTGATCGACGAGGTCATGGCGCGGCTGCGCCGGTCCGGCGCCGAGGTCAACGACATCGACGGCGCCCGGGTGACCACGCCGGACGGCTGGTGGCTGCTGCGCGCCTCGAACACCCAGGACGTGCTGGTGGCCCGGGCCGAAAGCGGCGACGAGGCCGGGCTGGAGCGGCTGAAGGCGCAGATCGTCGACCAGCTGCAGCAGAGCGGCCTGGCCGAGCCCAGCTTCACCGCCTCGGCGCATTGAGGGCCACGGCCGGGGCCTCGCCATCGAGTCACAAGACCAGGGCCTGGATCGTCTTGGAGGTGTGGGCACGGCGATGCGAGCATCGCTCCGTGACCTTCACCCCAACGCCCCGGAGACCCGCCATGTCCGCCGCCACCGACGCCCCAGCCTTCACCCTGAGCAATCCCGCCGGCCTGTACGATCCCTCGGCCAATGGCTATTCCCACCTGGCCACGGTCCCGGCCGGTACGCGCCTCGTCTTCATCGCCGGCCAGGGCGGGGAGAACGAGAAGGCCGAGCTGTCGCCGGATTTCCGGGCGCAGGTCCGGCAGGCCTTCGCCAATCTCCGCATCGCGCTGGAGGCGGCCGGCGCCGGCCCGCGCGACGTCGCCAAGCTGACCGTGCTGATCGTGGATCACACCGAAGCGAAGCTGCACGACCTCGGCGCCGAGCTCGAACGGACCTTCGGGCCTGGGAAGAAGCCGACCTGCACGCTGATCCCGGTGCCGCGCCTGGCGCTGGACGGCATGCTGTTTGAGGTCGAGGCGGTGGCTGCTCTTCCGGGCTGAAGTCCGGAGGATCTATTACACCCCGCGCAGCCGCGCCATGGCCAGCGCATCGACATAGGCGCCGTCGCGATAGGCATAGGCGCGCAGCACGCCTTCCTCGACGAAGCCGAACTTGCGGTAGAGGGCCAGGGCCGGCGCGTTGTCGGTCCAGACCGTCAGCTCCAGCCGCTTCAGGTCCAGCCAGTCGTCGGCGGTATCCACCAGCGCCGCCAGCAGCGCCGTGCCGACGCCGCGGCCGGCGAAATCGTCATGCACGCCCATGCCGATCACGGCCGCGTGGGCGCGGCGGCCTTTGCCGCGATGCAGCCCGGCATCGCCGATGACCCGGCCCTCCGCCTCGGCGACGATGTGCAAATCGTCCGGCGATTGGTCGGCCAGCCACTTCCGTACCGCGTCGATCGACGGGTAGCGCGGCCGCAGCGTGCCCCAACAGAAGCGCGGCTGGCTGTGCATTTCGTGAAGCCCGGCCGCATCCTCGATCTGGCTCGCCCGCAGGATGAAGGCGGGCGCCTCGCTCACGCCTCCTCCTCGCCCCGGGCGATGGCCACGGCGCGGCGGGCGCGGGCAGTGACCGCCGCCCAGTCGCCGGCCGCCACCTCGGCCTTGCCGGCGATCCAGGTGCCGCCGACCACGGCGACGTTCGGCAGCGACAGATAGGCCCGCAGGTTGGATTCGCGGACCCCGCCGGTCGGGCAGAAGCGCATGCCGGCGAAGGGGCCTGCCAGGGCCGCCAGCGCCGACTGGCCGCCATAGATCTCGGCCGGGAAGAACTTCAGCACACCATAGCCGAGGTCGCGCGCGGCCATGATCTCCGACGGAGTCACCGCGCCGGGCAGGAACGGAAAGCCCTCCGCCGCCCGTGCCAGCTCCGGGGTCAGGCCGGGGCTGACGCCGAACACGGCGCCGGCCTTGCGCGAGGCCTCCAGATCGGCCGGGTTCAGCACGGTGCCGGCGCCGACGATCGCCTCCGGCACCTCCGCCGCCATGGCGGCGATGACCTCGAGCGCGACCTTGGTGCGCAGCGTCACCTCCAGCACCGGCAGGCCGCCCTCGACCAGGGCGCGGGCCAGCGGCACCGCCGCCGCCACCGTCTCGACGGTCAGCACGGGGATGATCGGGGCGCGGGCGATGATGGCGTCGACGGTCATGGCGGATCTCAATCGGTCAGCAGGACATTCAGGTTGCGCCGCACCTTAGCAAATTGCGGCGGCCGGACGAGAGCCGAAGATCACGCGGCGGGACCGCCCGCGAAATCCGGCATGGCCTCGCGCGGCACCACGGCGCCGCGGTGGCCGATCACCGCCGCGGCCAGGCGATGGCCGCGCAGCGCCGAGGCCGCCGGGTCCAGCCCGGCGAAGCGGCCGGCCAGGTAGCCGGCGTTGAAGCTGTCGCCGGCCGCGGTGGTGTCGACCGGAGTCACCACCCGCGGCACCGGCACCGACACGGTGCCCTCGGCCGTGGCGATGTGGCAGCCTTCGCCGCCGCTTTTCACCACGATCTCGCCGACGCCGTAGCCGCGCAGTCGGGCGATGGTCGCCTGCGGGTCGGCGTCGCCGAACAGCGCCTGCTCGTCGTCGAAGGTCGGCAGGGCGTGGGTGGCGAGCGCCAGGAATCGCGCGAACACCGCCTGCGCCTTGGCCTTGTCGGGCCAGCCGCGCGGCCGGTAATTGCCGTCGAAGGCGATGCGCGCACCCTTGGCCTTGGCCGCCGACAGCGCCGCGTGGAAGGCGTCGCGGCCGCGGTCGCTGTACAGCGACAGGGTGATGCCGGAGAAATAGAGCAGGCCGTAGCCGGCCAGCGTTTCGGCCAGATCCGCAGCGCCCGGCAGCTCGAACACCTCGCGCGCCGGCGCCCGGTCGCGCCAGTAGTGGAAGGTCCGCTCGCCACGGTCGTCGGTGCGGATCATGTACAGCCCGGGCACCCGGCCGGGCAGGCGCGGCACCAGCCCCGTCCCCACCCCTTCCGCCTGCCAGCGGGCCAGCATCTCGTCGCTGTACGGGTCGTCGCCGAGCGCGGTGACATAATCGACCGCGACGCCCTGGCGGGCCAGGTACACCGCGGTGTTCAGCGTGTCCCCGCCGCTGGCCAGCTGGGCGTCGCCACCCGGCTTCACCGCGATCTCGATCATGCACTCGCCGATCGATGCCACCCGCATATACAACCCCTTCCCGGCTCGCGGCCGGATCCACTCACGGGGCCGGCGCGTCGGCGCGAATCAAGCTTTCGGATTTCAGATCCGACCACAGCCCGGCGGGGATGGGGTAGCGGAAATTCTCGACGTTGCGCGTGACCTGGTCGGGCGACAGCGCGCCCGGGATCACCGAGGCGACGCTGGGATGGCCGAGCGGGAACTGCAGCGCCGCCGCGGCCAGCGGCACGCCATGCGCGGTGCAGACCCGTTCGATCTTGCGGCAGCGCTCCAGCTCCTCCGGCGTCGCGTCGCGATAGGCGTATTTGGCGCCTTCGACCGGACCGGTGGCGAGGATGCCGGAGGCGAAGACGCCGCCGATGACGATGCCGGCGCCGTGCTTCTCGCACAGCGGGAACTCCTCGGCCAGCGGCTCCTGGTCCATCAGCGTGTAGGGCATCGCCACCAGGAAGGCGTCGAGATCGGCGGCGTCGAGCAGCTTCGGGATCATGCCCATGACGTTGATGCCGGCGCCGACCGCGCCGATCACGCCGGAGGATTTCAGCTGCTCCAGCGCCCGCCAGCCGGAGGCGGAGAGCCGGTCGAGATGGGCCCGCACCCGGGCGTCGGTGGGATGGTGCAGCAGGTCGAGGTCGTGGATCAGCAGCAGGTCGATCCGCGGCAGCGTCAGCCGCGCCCAGATCTGCTCCATCGCCCGCATGATGCCGTCATAGCCGTAGTCGAAGACGACATCGAAGGGCAGGCCGCCGGCCCATTTCTCGGAGTGGAAATGCTCCGGGTCGGGCGACGGCTTCAGCCAGCGCCCGACCTTGCTGGAGACCCGGAAGTCACCGCGCTTCTGGCCGTGCAGGAAGCTGCCCAGCCGGTGCTCGGCCAGGCCCAGCCCGTACCAGGGCGCGGTGTCGAAATAGCGGATGCCGGCATCCCAGGCCGCCTGCAGCGTGGCGTGGGCCTGGGGCTCCGGCACCGTGACGAAGAGCTCGCCGAGCGCCGCCGTGCCGAAGCCGAGCGTGGTCACCTCGAGTTCGGTGCGTCCCAGGCGGCGGGTGTCGATCGGCATCGGCGGAACTCCTGTCGGGTGATTACTGCGAGTCGGCGGCGCCGGAGGCCTCGACGATCGGGGCCCATTTCGCCAGCTCGGCCACCACATGCTTGGCCAGCTCGTCCGGGGTGGAGCCGACCACGGTGGCGCTGAGCTCGGCCAGGCGCGGCTGCGTCGCCGGGTCCTTCACCGCCTTGACCGCCGCGGCGTTCAGCCGGTCGATCACCGCCTGCGGCGTGCCGGCCGGGGCGAACAGCGCGTTCCAGGTGTAGGTCTCGTAGCCCGGCACCCCCGCCTCCTCCATCGTCGGCAGGTCGGGGAAGCTGGCCGAGCGCGTCTTGGTGGTGACCGCCAGCGCCCGCAGCGTCCCCGCCTTGATGAAGGCGGTGGAGGACGGCAGGTTGTCGAACATGATCGGCACCTGGTTCGCCACCACGTCGTTCAGCGCCGGCCCGGCGCCGCGATAGGGGACATGGATCATGTCAACGCCGGCCAGGCTCTTGAACAGCTCGCCCGAGAGGTGCAGCGGCGTGCCGATGCCGGAGGAGGCGTAGCTGTACTCGCCCGGCTTGGACTTCAGCAGCGCGATCAGCTCCTGCACGGTCTTGACCGGCAGCTCGGGGTTGACCTCGAGCACATTCGGCACCAGCACCAGCAGCGAGACCGGCGCGAAATCCTTCACCGGGTCGTAAGGCATCTGCTTCATGACCGCGGGATTCAGCGCATGGGTCGCGATCGTGCCCATCAGGATGGTGTAGCCGTCCGGGTCGGCCTTGGCGACCGCATCGGCGCCGATGTTGCCGCCGGCCCCGGCCTTGTTCTCGACGATCACGGTCTGGCCGAGATCCTCGGTCATCTTCTCGGCGATGATGCGGGCGATCAGGTCGGTCGAGCCGCCGGCCGCGAACGGCACCACCAGCGTCACCGTCCGAGACGGGAAGGCGTCGGCCGCCGAAGCCATGCCGGCCGGCAGCGCGAAGCAGGCCGCCAGGCCCGCGAGCAGGACGGTTCGTCGGACCAGACCATGCAGCGTCGTCATGCGTCTCCCCTCTATCGATCGTTCGATGATGCGATTGTTGTTGATTCGGGCACGTCGCCAAGCGGCACCCGTCCGGCCGGATTCGAGCCGGCCGCGATTGTCGCGGAGGACAGCGGCGCTGGCAACCCGCGCCGCCGGTCTCGATCACACCGGAGCGTCGGCGGCGATGGCTGTTTCGGGGCTCGCCGCCTCCAGCTCGCGGGCGCTCTGGTTCATGATGAACTGCATCGCCTTGCGCGCCGCCCGGGCGTCGCCCGCGGCGATGCCCTCATAGACCGCGCGGTGGTCGCCGACCGCCAGCGGGAAGGCCCGGTTGCGCCGCGCCTGGGCCTGGAAGCTCATGGTCAGCAGCGGGCCGAGGATGGTGCTGAGCCGTTCGATCAGCGCGTTTCGGCTGGCGGCGAAGACGGCGAGATGGAAGCGGACATCGGCGCTGTAGAAGGCGTTCGGGTCCTCCCCCGCCTTCTCCATCTCGTCCAGCGCCTCCTGGATCAGCGCCCGGTCCTCGGGTTGCGACCGCCGGGCCGCCAGCTCCGCCGCCGCCGGCTCGATCGCCCAGCGCAGCTCGACCAGGTCGCGCCGGAAGCTCGGGATCAGCGCCTCGGGCGAATGCCAGCCGAGGATGTCGGGGTCGAGCAGGTTCCACGCCTCGCGCGGCCGCACCCGGGTGCCGGAGCGGCGCCGCGGCTCGACCAGCCCCTTGGCCGCCAGCACCTTGACCGCCTCGCGGATCGCCGAGCGGCTGGCGCCGTAGGTCTCGGCCAGCTCGCCTTCGCTCGGCAACGTGTCTCCGGGAGGGATCTGGCCGCCGACGATCCGGGCGCCGATATCGTGGACCACCCGGCCGTGCAGGCCGGCGGAAGGATAACCGTTTTTCTTCATGCCGCGGTCTTCGACCTTCTTTGGATCCTGGACCATTGTCGCCGAAATCTCCCGCGTTGCAATGATTTGACAAAAATAAGGTGGGGTCAGCGGCCCCCCGACACGTCGATCGTGGTCGCCGTCATATAGGACGCCGCATCAGATAATAGGAACAGAACCGCCTCTGCAATCTCCTCCGGCCGGCCGATCCGGCCGATCGGGATGGTCGGCGCCACCGCGCCCAGCACCGACTTGCCGCCGACATGGTCGTCGTTGATGTCGGTGTCGGTCAGCCCCGGGCGCAGGCCGACGACGCGGATGCCGTCGGCCGCCACCTCGCGCGCCAGGCCGGTGGTGAAGGAATCGACCGCGCCCTTGGACGAGGCATAGGCCACCTCCTGCGGCAGCCCGCCATGGCGGGCCGCGACCGAGGAGATGTTGACGATCACGCCGCCCGGCCCGCCCTGGCGCCGCGACATCCGCCGGATCGCCTCGCGGCTGCAGTAGAACAGGCTGAAGACATTGGTGGCGTAGACCGCGGCCAGGCCCTGCGGGTCGTCCATCGCGTCAATTCGGGTCACCGGCCCGATCACCCCGGCGTTGTTGACCAGGGCGGTGACCGGGCCGAGCGCCCGATCGATCGCCGCGAACATCGCCGTCACCGCGGCGCTGTCGCCGACATCGGCGGCGAAGGCCGCAGCCTCGCCGCCGGCCGCCGCGATCTCGGCCACCAGCGCTTCCGCCGCCGCGCGCGACCGGCCGTAATTGACCGCGACGCGCCAGCCCCGGGCGGCGCCCAGGCGGGCGATGGCGGCGCCGATTCCCCGTCCGGCGCCGGTGACGAGCAGCACCCCGGCCATGGCATCCTCCCTCTTGTCCGACGAATGAGCGTAGCATGAGGATAAAAGCCCGACCAATGGAGTGCGCGATGGACCTCCAGGCTGCCGCCGATATCCTCGCCGACCACCGCCTGCAGCCCGGCGCCTTCCCCGGCCTGCCGAAGGTGCTGCGCCCGCCTGACCTCGCCGCCGCCCGCCGGCTGCAGGATGCGGTGCATGAGCGGTTGTCCGCCCCGCTCGGGCCGCGGATCGGCTGGAAGATCGGCTGCACCACCACGGTGATGCAGCGCTTCCTCGGCATCCCGGAGCCCTGCGAGGGCGGCATCTTCCGGGCCAATGTCCAGGACAGCCCCGGCTGGTTCCCGGCGGCGGCGCATCACCGCATCGGCGTCGAATGCGAGATCGCGGTCCGCATCGGCCGCGACCTGCCGCCGGGCGAGCACGGCCGCGACGCGCTGGAGGCGGCGGTGGATGCGGTGCTGCCGGCGGTCGAGGTGGTCGACGACCGCTACGCCGATTTCGCCGTCCTCGGCGCACCGACCCTGCTGGCCGACGACTTCTTCCAGGCCGGCTGCGTGCTGGGGGCACCGGTCACGGATTGGCGCGGACTGGACCTGGCGGCGCTGTCCGGCCGGATGCTGGTCGACGGCGCCGAGGCGGGGCGTGGCCACGGCCGCGACGTGCTGGGCCATCCGCTGGCGGCGCTGGCCTGGCTGTCCGCCACCCTGGCCCGACGCGGCCGAGGACTCGCAGCCGGCGAGATCGTGCTGCTGGGCAGCCTGGTGCAGACGCAATGGCTCAGCCCCGGCGCCCATGTCGCGATCGAGATCGAGGCGCTGGGCCGGGTCGAGATGAAATCGTAGGTTGGGTTCGCGACGCGAACCCAACCTACGTCACATCCCCAAACACGCCGCGGCGCAGGCGTCGAGGATGGCGTCGGCGTCGATGCCGTATTTGCGGTACAGCTGCGGGATGGTGCCGGACTGGCCGAAATGCTCGACCCCGAGCGGCTTGACCCGGTGGCCATGCACGCCGCCGAGCCAGGACAGGGTCGCCGGATGCCCGTCCAGCACCGTGACCAGCGCCGCGTCGGGCGCCAGCGGCGCCAGCAGCCGGCGGGCCAGGCAGGGTTCGACCGGGTGGCCGGCGCGCACCGCCGCCACTTCGGCATGCCAGCCGGCGTTCAGGCGATCGGCCGAGGTCACGGCTAGCAGGCCGGCGCCGGGGATGTCCTCCAGCACCTGCTCGAAGGCAGCGATCGCCTCCGGCGCCACCGCCCCGGTGTAGACGATGGCCAGCGACGCACCCGGCGCCGGCTGACGCAGCCAGTAGCCGCCGGCGATCACCGCCTGGCGCAGTTCCTCGGTCATCTCCCGCTTCGGCTGCTCCAGCGGCCGGGTCGACAGGCGGAGATAGACCGAGCCGCCGTCATGATCGCGCACCCAGTCGCCGGTCGCCGGGTCGGAGCCGTCGCGCTGCATGTAGTCGAAGCCCCAGGCCATCACCGCCGCCAGCTCGTCGACATAGGCCGGCTCGAAGCTGGCGAGGCCGTCCTGGGCCATGCCGATCAAGGGCGAGCCGATCGACTGGTGCGCCCCGCCTTCCGGCGCCAGGGTCAGGCCAGACGGCGTCGCCACCAGCATGAAACGGGCATCCTGGTAGCAGGCGTAGTTCAGCGCATCGAGGCCGCGCGCGATGAACGGGTCGTACAGCGTGCCGACCGGCAGCAGCCGCTCGCCGAACAGCGAATGGGTCAGGCCGAGCGCTGCGAGGTTGATGAACAGGTTGTTCTCGGCGATGCCGAGCTCGACATGCTGGCCGTCCGGCGACATGCCCCAGCGCTGGGCCGAGACCACCTTCTGCTCCTTGAACACGTCGGCGCGGCCGTGCCGGTCGAAGATGCCGCGGCGGTTCACCCAGCCGCCGAGATTGGTCGAGACGGTGACGTCGGGCGAGGTGGTGACCACGCGCTCGGCCAGCATGTCCTCGCGCTTGGCCAGCTCGCCCATGATCCGGCCGAAGCCTTCCTGGGTCGACATGGTCTCGGCCAGGGCGACGTCGAGCGCGGCCGGCACCGGAATCCGCGCCGCCGGGTAGCGCCGCCGCCCCTCGGTGGTGAAAGGCACGTCGGCGAGGAAGGCGCGCAGCTCGTCGGCCAGGTCGTCGATGCCGGCGAAGGGCTCCCACTCCCGCCCCTCGGGCACGCCCTGGCTGGCCTGGAAGGCGGCCATCTGGTCCGGGTTCATCAGCCCGGCATGGTTGTCCTTGTGGCCGGCGAAGGGCAGGCCGAAGCCCTTGATGGTGTAGGCGATGAACACCGTCGGCACGTCGTCGGCGATGCCGCGGAAGGCCGCCAGCACCGTCTCCATGTCGTGGCCGGCCAGGTTGGTCATCAGCGCCGCCAGGGCCGCATCGTCATGGTCGGCCAAGAGTTCGGGGATGCCCGCTATGCCGCCGATATCCGCCAGCAGCTGCCGGCGCCATGCCGCCCCGCCCTGGTAGACCAGGGCCGAGTAGAGCGGGTTCGGGCATTCGTCGATCCAGCGCCGCAGCGCGTCGCCGCCGGGACGGCGGAACGCGGCCTCCAGCAGCCCGCCATATTTCAGCGTGACCACCCGCCAGCCCATGTTCTCGAACAGCTTGTCGATGCGGGCGAACAGCCGCTCGGTGACGATCGAATCCAGGCTCTGGCGGTTGTAGTCGATCACCCACCAGACGTTGCGGACATCGTGCTTCCAGCCCTCCAGCATGGCTTCGTAGATGTTGCCCTCGTCCAGCTCGGCGTCGCCCAACAGCGCCACCATGCGGCCGCCGGCCTTGGCCCCGCGGCCCCATTCCTTCAGCGCCACATAGTCCTGGGCGATTGAGGCGAACAGCGTCATGGCGACGCCGAGCCCGACCGAGCCGGTGGAGAAATCGACGTCGTCGGCGTCCTTGGTGCGCGACGGGTAGGACTGGGCCCCGCCGAGCGAGCGGAAGGACTCGAGATTCTCGCGGGTCTGCTGGCCCAGCAGGTACTGGATGGCGTGGAACACCGGGCTGGCATGCGGTTTCACCGCCACCCGGTCGCGCGGCCGCAGCACGTCGAGATACAGCGCGGTCATCACCGTGACCAGTGAGGCGGAGGAGGCCTGGTGGCCGCCGACCTTCAGCCCGTCCGGGTTCGGCCGCAGGTGGTTGGCGTTGTGGATCGTCCAGGCCGAGAGCCAGAGGATCTTCTTCTCCAGCGCCTTGAGCAGGCGCAGCCGGTCCGCCGCCGCCGCGCCGTCCGCCTCGATGCGCGCCTCACGCACCTTGCGACCAACCGTCCCCATCGCCCGATACCCTCGCCCTGCCGCGGATTGGAGCCTACCTTAATCAGCACGTCAGTGAAGCGGACGCAACGCTGGCGCGCTCCCACCGGAACGACGCCGGCCGACGGAATCCCGCCGCCCTGCCGTGCAGGGCCTGAGGGGGGCGTTCGAGAGCGGAGACGGAGGACCATGTCTCTCGTCCAGGCGGCGATCGCCGCGAATCGCTTCGGGTTCGGCGCCCGGCCGGGACAGCTCGAGACCCTTGCCGACAATCCCTGGGACTGGCTGAGGGCGCAGATCCGCCAGCCGGTGGCGCTGGCGGGCGACATGCCGCTGACCAAGGCAGGGCTGGAGATCCTGATCGCGGTGCAGACGGCGCCGGACGAGGAGAGCCGCAAGCCGCACCAGGAGGAAGCGCGGGTGCTGCGTGACCGCGACCGTGTGGCGCATATCCAGTCGGCGGTGGCCAGCGACACGCCGTTCCGCGAGCGGCTGGTCAAGTTCTGGACCAACCACTTCACCGTTGCCTACGTCCAGAGCTATGTCGTGCCGTTCGGCGGCGCCTATGAGAACGAGGCGATCCGCCCCTGTGCCACCGGCAAGTTCCGCGACCTGCTGGGCGCGGTGGTGAAGCACCCGGCGATGCTGTTCTATCTCGACAATGCCCGCTCGATCGGGCCGAACTCGAAGGGCGGGAAACGGACCGGCCTGGGCCTGAACGAGAATCTGGGGCGCGAGTTGATGGAGCTGCACACGCTGGGCGTCGATGGCGGCTACACCCAGGCCGATGTGCGGGCGCTGGCGATGATCCTGACCGGCTGGACGCCCGGCCGCGCCAAGGACCCGCCCGGCACCGTCTTCGCCTTCCGCCCGGGCGGCCACGAGCCCGGGCCGAAGACCTTCCTGGGCAAGACCTACCCCCAGGCCGGCCAGGAAGAGGGCGAGGCGGCGCTGGACGCCCTGGCGGCGCATCCGGCGACCGCCCGGCACATCGCCACCCAGCTGGCCCGCCACTTCATCGCCGACGACCCGCCGCAGGAAGCGGTCGACCGCCTGGCCAGGACTTTCCTGGACACCGAGGGCGACCTGGCCGCGGTGTCCGAGGCGCTGATCGACAGCCCCGAGGCCTGGCAGACCGAGCGGCGCAAGTTCAAGTCGCCGCTCGACCTCGTGGTCTCGGCCGCGCGCGGCTTCGACCTGACCGAGGTCGGGACGGCGGCAGTGAACTGGACCCGCCGGCTGGGGCAGAAGGTCTACGATGCGCCGTCGCCGCAGGGCTGGCCGGACCGCGAATCGGACTGGCTGGCGCCGGAGCTGGTGATGGAACGGATGGAATGGAGCTATCAGGTGATCCCGCGCCTCGTCGCCGACCAGTCGCCCCTGCCCTTCGCCGAGGCGCTGCTGGGCCCGACCCTGTCGGAGCAGACCAAGGCCGTGCTGCGCGGCGCGCCGAGCCAGCGCGAGGGCATGGCCCTGGCGCTGCTGAGCCCGGAATTCCAGAGGAGGTGAGAGGATGGATCTGACCCGACGCCATCTTCTCGGCGGCTTCGCGGCCACGGCCGCGGCGACGGTGCTGCCGGCCCGGCTGCTGCTGGCCAAGGCGCCGATCGAGCAGCGCTTCGTGCTGATCATCCTGCGCGGCGCGCTGGATGGGCTGGCCGCGATGCCGCCCTATGCCGACCCCGACCTGCGCGCGCTGCGCGGCGCCCTGGTGCCGCCCGATCCAGGCCGCGACGGTGGCATGGTCGACCTGGACGGGCACTTCGCCCTGCATCCCGGCCTGGCCTCGCTGAAGGACTGGTACGCCGAGGGCAGCTTCCTGCCGCTGCACGCCGTGGCCTCGCCCTATCGCGACCGGTCGCATTTCGACGGCCAGGACCTGCTGGAGACCGGCGCCGCCCGGCTGGACGGCACCCGCGACGGCTGGCTGAACCGCACGCTGGGCCTGATCGGCGCCACCGACCGGCGCTTCGGCATCGCCTTCGCCGAGGACATCCCGCTGGTGCTGCGCGGCACCACGCCGGTGACCTCCTGGCTGCCGGACAGGCCGGCCCCCCTGCCGCCCGGCTTCCCCGACCTGGTCGCCCGGCTGTACGACCAGGACCCGGCACTGCACGCGGCCTATGCCTCCGGCCTCGACACCACCGCCTTCGGCCGGCAGATCCAGGGCATGGTGCAGACCGCCTCCGCGCCGGATCCCGCTTCACCCGCCCAGGGCGCGATGGCCGGCGGCGCCATGGCCGGGGCCGCGGCGGGGGTCGATCTGCAGCTCGCCGAGGCCGCCGGCCGGTTCCTGGCCGACCCCACCGGTTCGCGCATCGCGGTGATGGAGCTGTATGGCTGGGACACCCATGTGCAGCAGGTGAAGCGGCTGGACCGGCTGCTGGCCGCCTATGCCGCGACGCTGCGGGCGCTGCGCAGCGGGCTGAGCGACGCCTGGCGGCAGACCGCGATCCTGACGGTGACGGAGTTCGGCCGCACCGCCGCGGCCAACGGCTCCGGCGGCACCGACCACGGCACCGGCTCGGTCGCCTTCCTGGCCGGCGGCGCGGTGCATGGCGGACGGGTGCTGGCCGACTGGCCGGGGCTGGCGTCCGACAAGCTGTACCAGGGCCGCGACCTGGCCCCGACCACGGATCTGCGGTCCGTGGCCAAGGGCGTGTTCCGCGACCATCTCGGCCTGCCCGAGGACGCGCTGGACCGCGTCGTCTTCCCCGGCAGCGCCGAGGCGGCGCCGATGCGGGAGCTGGTCAGGCGGGCGTGACCGGCCGGCTATTCGTCGAGCTTGGCCAGGCCCAGCGTGGCCAGCAGGACGCTGCCGTCATTGGTCAGCGCCCATTTGCCCTGCCGCTCCTCGATCAGGCCGCGGGCCTGCAGGCCCAGGCGGACAGGATCGGCGACGCTCTCATGACGGTGCACCCGCCCCAGCGCGTCACGCTCCTCGGCGGACAGGTCATCGGGTCGAAGCTGCGGCATTCCTTCCTCCTACGTCCGATCGCGGGCGGACAACCGGCCACCTGAAGGCGCGCGAGAACACGCCGCCATGGCGCGCCGTGAAGACCCGGTACAGGATAGCCTGACGCTCCGCCCCCGATCCATGGAAAGGGCGCCGCAGCTTTTTCGCGATGCCGACGGGACACAGATAACGCGGGAAGATTTCAGCCATGACGCATTTGATCATCCGGCCGGCCGACGGGCTGCTGACCGTGACGATGATGGCGGGGCCGATGGCCGCCGCGCCGGTCAGCCGGGCCGAGGTCGAGGCGCTGCTGCCCGCCTTCGAGGCTTATGCCAGCAGCACCATCCAGCGGTGGCAGATGCCCGGCGTCGCCATCGGCATCGTCGCCGACGACCAGCTGGTCTATGCCAAGGGCTTCGGCGTGCGGGTGCTGGGCGGCAACGACCCGGTCGACGCCGACACCGTGTTCCAGATCGGATCCACGACCAAGGCCTTCGTCGCGACGACCGAGGCGATCCTGGTCGACGAGGGCAAGATCGGCTGGATGGACCGGGTGATCGACCACGACCCGACCTTCCGCCTGTCCGATCCCTGGGTGACGCGCGAGTTCCGGGTGATCGACCTGCTGGCCCAGCGCAGCGGCTTGTCGCCCTATGTCATCGGGGAGATGGTGGGGCTGGGCTATTCGGCCGACGAGATGCTGGCGGCGCTGCGCCACGAGCCGGTGCGCGGATTCCGGTTGACCTTCGGCTACCAGAACGTGTTCCACCTGGAGGCCGCGCGCCTGGTCGCCGCCGCGTCGGGCGCGCCGTCCTGGGAGGCCTTCCTGTCCGACCGCGTCCTGCAGCCGCTGGGCATGCTGTCGACCACCGCGACCGAGGACGGGATCCTGCGCAACCCGAACCACGCCAGCGGGCATGCCCCGGCGGACGGCACGATCCGGCCGATCCCGCTGTTGCCGAACTTCTATGCCGTCGGCGCCGCCGGCAACCTGAACTCCAGCGTCAACGACATGAGCCGCTGGCTGCGCATGCAGATCAATGGCGGCGAGCTGCAAGGCCGGCGGATCGTCGGGGAGAAGGCGCTGAAGCACACGCGGATCCCGCAGATCCCGATCTCGCCCATCGCCAGCTACGCCTCGGGCTGGGTGGTGTCGTCCCTGCAGGGCGGCCGCGTGGTCTGGCACAATGGCAGCACCCCCGGCTTCGGCAGCCATGTCGGCTTCGATCCGGAACGCCGGGCCGGGATCGTCGTGCTGACCAGCCTGGGCGGCAAGAGCCCGCCCGGCGATGCCATCGCGATGCGCTTTCACGACCTGCTGCAGGGCAACCCGGAACGGGATTACGGCAGCGATATGCTGGCGGCGGCCGACGCCGGCATCGCGGCCGAGGCAAAGGCGTATGTCCGCCCCGTCCCGATCATCCCGCCGCGGCCGCTGCAGGATTATGCCGGCGCGTATGAGGAGCCGGCGCTGGGCCCGGCGACGGTCTCGGTCGACGGCGACCATCTGGTGCTGCCGCTGGGGCCGAACCGGATGCCGATGACCGTGCGGCCCTGGTCCGGCGATGTCTTCAGCTGGCACCTGCCGGCCGGGGACGCCCACCTGGCCGGAAGCGACCCCGCCGGCAAGGTGGTGTTCCAGACC
The DNA here is from genome assembly GCF_038440215.1 of Inquilinus sp. OTU3971. Classification (NCBI taxonomy): domain Bacteria; kingdom Pseudomonadati; phylum Pseudomonadota; class Alphaproteobacteria; order Rhodospirillales; family Rhodospirillaceae; genus Inquilinus; species Inquilinus sp. OTU3971. The sequence goes on from NZ_JASATH010000109.1 coordinate 15,577, forward strand.
AAGGCCGACGGCAGCATCGCCGGCTTCAAGCTGCTGTTCCGCGAAGATTCGGCCGAGCGCAGCTTCACCCGCCGCCCGTCGTGAGGGCACCCGCTGAGGCCCCCTTCCGGCCGGGGGAAGGGGGCCTTTGGCCTCAGGCCGCGCCCTTGCGGACGCCGCGGTTGACCGCGCTGGCCACGGCCTTGAGCGAGGCCATGACGATGTTGCTGTCGATGCCGACGCCGAACAGCGTCCTGCCGCCGACCCGCGCCTCGACATAGGTCGCGGCGGCCGAGTCGGAGCCGCTGCGCAGCGCGTGCTCGCGGTAGTCGGCGATGTCGACATCGACCCCGGTCTCGCGGCGGAGCGCATCGACGAAGGCGTTGAGCGGCCCGTTGCCCTCGCCCCGGATGGTCTTCTCCACCCCGTCGATCCTGACCTGCGCCTCGATGTGGCGCTCGCCGCGGCCGGTCGGCAGCGTGGTGTGGCCGGTCACCTCGACCCGGCCGGGGGCCAGGTACTCCTGTTCGAACTCGTGCCAGATCACCTTGGACGAGATCTCCTTGCCGGTCTCGTCGGCCAGCTTCTGGATCACCTGGCTGAACTCGACCTGCAGCTTGCGCGGCAGGTCGAGGCCGTGGTCGGTCAGCAGGAGATAGGCGACGCCGCCCTTGCCGGACTGGCTGTTGACCCGGATCACCGCCTCGTAGCTGCAGCCGATGTCCTGCGGGTCGATCGGCAGATACGGCACCTCCCACAGCCCGCTGTTGCTCTTCTCCATCGCCGCGAAGCCCTTCTTGATCGCGTCCTGGTGCGAGCCGGAGAAGGCGGTGAACACCAGCTCGCCGCCATAGGGGTGGCGTGGATGGACCGGCAGCTGGTTGCAGTATTCGACGGTGCGGACGATCTCGCCGATGTCGTGCAGGTCGAGCTCGGGGTCGACGCCCTGGGTGAACATGTTCAGCCCCAGCGTGACGATATCGACATTGCCGGTGCGCTCGCCATTGCCGAACAGCGTGCCCTCGACCCGGTCGGCGCCGGCCATCAGCGCCAGCTCGGTCGCGGCGATGCCGGTGCCGCGGTCGTTGTGCGGATGCACCGACAGCACGAAGCTGTCGCGCCGGGCGAAGTTGCGGTGGCACCATTCGATCTGGTCGGCATAGACGTTCGGCGTCGCCATCTCCACCGTCGCCGGCAGGTTCAGGATCGCCTTCCGGTCGGGCGTCGGCTGCCAGGCGTCGAGCACGGCGCCGCAGATGTCGCGGGCATAGTCCAGCTCGGTGCCGGTGAAGCTTTCCGGCGAGTACTGGAACACGATCTCGGTCTCCGGCACCGTCGGCACCAGCTCCTTGATCAGCCTGGTGCCCCGCACCGCGATCTCGGTGATGCCGTCGCGGTCGAGGCCGAACACCACCCGGCGCTGCAGCGTCGAGGTCGAGTTGTAGAGATGGACGATCGCCCGCTTGGCGCCGCGAATGGCGTCGAAGGTGCGGCGGATCAGTTCCTCGCGCGACTGGGTCAGCACCTGGATGGTGACGCCGTCGGGGATCAGGCCGTTGTCGATCAGGTGACGGACGAAGTCGAAATCGGTCTGCGAGGCGGCGGGGAAGCCGACCTCGATCTCCTTGAAGCCCATGCCGACCAGCAGGTCCCACATGCGCTGCTTGCGGTCGGTCCCCATCGGCTCGATCAGCGCCTGGTTGCCGTCGCGGAGATCGACCGAGCACCAGATCGGGGCGCGGTCGATGACGCGGTTCGGCCATTGCCGGTCGGTCAGCGCCACGGTCTGCACCGGACGATACTTGTCGATCGGCATTCCGGATTTGGGTTCCATCACGGACATAGGATTTCTCTCTCGCACCGGCCGGCAGGCGGCCGCACCAAAAGGATAGGGCGAAACGACGACGGGCGCATGACAGGGATGCGCCAAAGGGGCCGCCGGGCGCGCGATGCGCCGCTCAGCGGCCGGTGATAAGTCGGAAGCTGTCCCGGAAGATGCGGGAAAAAGCCTGTCGGGGCGATCGGTCGGGGGTCATGGAGAGGATCCGGAAAAGGGTCGCAGCAGCTTCGGTTCGACGCCCCTCTGGGCGCCGATCAGATAAGTCGAAGCGTGCTTAGCCGGATCATCATGCCCCCACCTAAGGGGCCGAGGGTCGCTCTGTCAACTGAATCCGCTGGTCGGTGACCCGGTCGAAGAAGCCGGTGATGGCCGGCCCGGTACCGTCCGGCCAGCCATGCGAATAGGGCCGCTTGCGGTTGAAGGTCGACGGCAGGTCGCAGAACACCACCGGGTCGGCGATGCCGGATCTGCCCCAGCGCTTGCAGCGGAAGGTGGTGCTGGCGTCGACCGGGGTGGCGGCCAGCCGGTTCTGGGCGATGCGCTTGTCGCGCTCGGTGATGCCCTGGCTGTAGGGCACCATGTTGTCCTTCGGGTTGTGCAGCAGGATCGCCGCCACCGGCCCCTGGCAGGGCCGCACGCTGCCGATGCCGCCGGCCACCACGGCGGTGGCCCGGAACACCCCGGCGCGGCCGCAGGACAGGTCGTTGACGAAGCTGCCGCCCATCGAATGGCCGGCGGCGAAGATCTGGGTCTGGTCGACGCAGAGCGTCGCCTTCAGCCGGGCCAGCAGGGTGTCGACATAGGCCATGTCGCGGTCGGCCCGGCCGCCCCAGCCGCCCTGCGCCTGCGGATAGACCACGATCGCCGACCGGGCCGCCGGCCCCTCCAGCTCGAAATAGGTGCGCACCTTCTCGGCCGTGCCGGTGCGGCCGTGGAAGGCCAGGATCAGCCGGGTGGGCACCGATTTGTCGTAGCCGGGCGGCAGGTCGACGATGTAGCGCCAGGACGCGCCCTGGAACTTCAGCGTCTGCCGCCCCTCCGCGGCCGGAAGACCGCAGCCGCTGGTCGGAAGCGGCTGCAGCTGGGCCAGGTTGGCGCCCGGCGACGCGGGACGGGGGCCGTTGCCCGGCGCCACGCAGGCGGCCACGGCGAGCAGGCAGGCGAAGGCGGCCAGCCGGCCGGCGCGGAGGAGGACGTGCATGGTCATTTCTCGCGGAGGCGCGGCATCAGCTCGACGAAGTTGCAGGGCCGGAACCGGTTGTCGAGCTGGTCCTTCAGGATCAGGTCCCAGGCGTCGCGGCAGGCGGAGGGAGAGCCCGGCAGCGCGAACAGATAGGTGCCGCCGGCGACGCCCGCGGTCGCCCGGCTCTGGATCGTCGAGGTGCCGATCTTGTCGTAGGACAGCCAGCGGAACAGCTCGCCGAAGCCGGGGATGTGCTTCTCATAGACCGCGTGGAACGCCTCCGGCGTGACGTCGCGGCCGGTGACGCCGGTGCCGCCGGTGGCGATCACCGTGTCGATCTCGGGATCGGCGATCCACGCCTTCAGCTGCGCCTCGATCGCCGCCTGATCGTCCTTGACGATCCGCCGCTCGCGCACCGCATGGCCGGCCGCGGCGATGCGCTCGGCCAGCGTGTCGCCGGACTTGTCGTCGGCGGCCGTGCGCGTGTCGGACACGGTCAGCAGCGCGATGTTGACGGCGATGAACGGACGCGACTCGTCGATCCGGCCCGGCATGCGTCCCCCCAAATGCTGTGGTCGAAGGCAGCGACCAAGCTAGCCGAGGTAATGCGCCGGGAAAAGTGAAACGACGATCAGGTGGCGGACGTGAAGCCGCAGCCCAGCTCCTTCATCCGGTGCTTCAGCACCAGCAGGTCGCGCCAGACGTCGCGCTTCATGCCGGGCTGCCGCAGGATGAAGGCGGGATGGTAGATCGGCATGGTCGGCACCGGCGCCGGCAGGTCGGGGAAGGACCGGTCGAACCAGCGGCCATGGATCCGGGTGATGCCCTCACGCGTCGCCAGCAGCGCCGCGGCCGAGGTGCCGCCGGCGCACAGCAGGATCTTCGGCTGCATCAGCGCGATGTGGCGCTCGATGAAGGGCAGCGAGATCGCGATCTCCGCCGCGTTCGGCTGGCGGTTGCCGGGCGGCCGCCAGTTGACGATGTTGGAGATGTAGACGGTGGTGCGGTCGAGCCCGATCGCCGCCAGCATGCGGTCCAGCAGCTTGCCGGACTGGCCGACGAAGGGCTTGCCCAGCCGGTCCTCCTCCGCCCCCGGCGCCTCGCCGACGATCATGATGTCGGAATCGGGGTTGCCGTCGGCGAACACCATCTGGGTGGCCGTCGCCTTCAGCCCGCAGCCGTCGAAGGCGGCCAGCGCCGCCGCCAGCTCCTCCAGCGTATCGCAGCCGGCGGCGATGCGGCGGGCGTCGCCGGTGGCGGCGTCGCTGCCCGGCAGCACCGCGGCGGCGCCGACGGCGGCACGGACCTGGGGGGCCGGGGCGGGCTGGACCGGCTGCGGCGGCGGGGCCATCTGGACCGGCGCCATCGGCGCCGCGGCCGTGCGAGGCCGGCCGAGCGCGCCCGGATCGTCGCCGATCGTCTCGTCGACGCCGGCGTCCTGGTACCATCTCAGCAGGGCGATGATCTCGGCGGGCTGCACGGCTGATTCGCTGATCCTGTCCATGCGCTAGAAGCCGCGGCACCGCCCGGCCTGTCAACCCCGGCGGCCGGCCTGACGCAGCGTCGGCGAGGCATGGCGCGTCGCAACCGGAGCCAAAGCCGGCGCGACATGATCGGCCATTCGATTCCCGGGATGCATTTCTGTAGCATGCCGCCAACCAAACGACAGGAACGCGCGATGGAACGCGAATCGATGGAGTACGACGTCGTGATCGTGGGCGCGGGGCCGGCGGGCCTCGCGGCGGCGATCCGGCTGAAGCAGAAGGCGGCGGAGACGGGGCGCGAGGTCAGCGTCTGCGTGCTGGAGAAGGGGTCGGAGGTCGGCGCCCACATCCTGTCGGGCGCGGTGCTGGACCCGCGCGCCCTGAACGAGCTGATCCCGGACTGGAAGGAGAAAGGCGCGCCGCTGGACACGCCGGTGACCCATGACGAATTCCACCTCTACACCGGGGTCAGCAGCTTCCGCTTCCCGAACTTCGCCCTGCCGAAGGAGTTGCACAACCACGGCAACCACATCGTCAGCATGGGCCTCGTGACGCGCTGGCTGGCGCAGCAGGCCGAGGCGCTGGGGGTCGAGATCTATCCCGGCTTCGCCGCGGCCGAGGTGCTGTACCACGATGACGGCTCGGTCAAGGGTGTGGCCACCGGCGACATGGGCATCGGCAAGGACGGCCAGCCGACCGCCAACCACACGCCGGGCATGGAGCTGCACGCCAAATACACGCTGATCGGCGAGGGCGTGCGCGGCTCGCTGGCCAAGATCCTGATGGAGCGCTTCGCCCTGCGCGCCGACTGCGACCCGCAGACCTTCGGCCTGGGCGTCAAGGAGCTGTGGGAGGTGAAGCCGGAGAAGCACCGCCGCGGCCTGGTGCAGCACGGCTTCGGCTGGCCCCTGGACAACGAGACCTATGGCGGCAGCTGGGTCTACCATTTCGGCGAGAACCTGGTCTCGATCGGCTATGTCGTCGCGCTCGACTACAAGAACCCGTATCTGTCGCCCTTCGAGGAGTTCCAGCGCTTCAAGACCCACCCGCTGATCCGCCCGACCCTGGAGGGCGGCAAGCGCCTGGCCTATGGCGGCCGCGCCATCAACGAGGGCGGGCTGCAGTCGATCCCGAAGCTGACCTTCCCGGGCGGCTGCCTGATCGGCTGCTCCGCCGGCTTCGTCAACGTGCCGCGGATCAAGGGCAACCACACCGCGATGAAGAGCGGCATGGTCTGCGCCGAGGCGGTGTTCGACGCCCTGGCCGAGGGCCGCGAGGGCCACGACGAGGTCACCGCCTATCCGGAGCGGCTGAAGGCCAGCTGGCTGTGGCAGGAGCTGACGGTGGTGCGCAACTGCCGCCCGGCCTTCCGCTGGGGCACGATCCTGGGCACGCTCTATTCCGGCATCGAGCTGTGGACCCGCGGCAAGCTGCCCTGGACCCTGCGCCACAAGCACGGCGACCATGAGACGCTGCGCCCGGCCGCGCAGTCGAAGAAGATCGACTATCCCAAGCCGGACGGGGTGATCACCTTCGACCGCCTCTCCTCGGTGTATCTGTCGAACACCAACCACGAGGAGAATCAGCCATCGCATCTGAAGCTGAAGGACCCGTCGGTGCCGATCGCCTACACCCTGCCGCTCTATGACGAGCCGGCGCAGCGCTATTGCCCGGCCGGGGTGTACGAGGTGGTCCGCAACGAGGACGGCAGCGATCCGCGCTTCGTGATCAACGCGCAGAATTGCGTGCACTGCAAGACCTGCGACATCAAGGATCCGAAGCAGAACATCGTCTGGACCGTGCCCGAGGGCGGCGGCGGCCCGAACTACCAGATGATGTGAGATGCGGATCGATCCCCGGCGCCGGGGTGTTGTTCCCCGGAGCCGCACAGATTATGGTGCGAAGGGGATCATTGCAGGACCAGAATGACGGACGCCCACGACACCGTCCCCGTCGACCGGCTGATCGAGGCCGGGCTGCGGCCGACCCGCCAGCGCGTGGCGCTGGCCCAGCTGCTGTTCGACGGCGGCGACCGCCACGTCACCGCCGAGGCGCTGCATGGCGAGGCGCTGGCGGCCGGCCAGGCCATGGCGCTGGCGACCGTCTACAACACCCTGCACCAGTTCACCGAGGCCGGGCTGCTGCGCGAGGTGGTGATCGAGGCCGGGCGGTCCTATTTCGACACAAACATCCGCGACCATCACCATTTCTACCACGAGTCCACGGGCGAGCTGCGCGACGTCCATGGCGAGGCGGTGGTGGTCTCGGCCCTGCCCGCGGCGCCGGCCGGAACCCGCATCGCCCGGGTGGATGTGGTGATCCGCCTGACGGATGAAGCCTGACGGCGCCATGACCGCCGCGCCGCGCATCGACGGGCTGCTCGAGACCTCGCTCTACGTGGCCGACCTCGACCGCGCCGCCGCCTTCTACGAGCGGGTGCTGGGCCTGGGCGTGATGCTGCGCAGCCCGCGTCTGGTGGCGCTGGATGCCGGCCGCCAGGGCGTGCTGCTGCTGTTCCTGGCCGGCGCCACCTCCGCGGATGTGGTCGAGGCCGGCGGCACCATCCCGGGGCATGAGGGCACGGGGCGGCTGCACATGGCCTTCGCCGTGCCGGCCGCGGATCTCGATGCCTGGCGCGCCCGGCTGGCCGAGTCCGGCGTCGCCCTGACCGGGGAGATGGCCTGGCCGCGCGGCGGCACCAGCCTGTATTTTTCCGACCCGGACGGCCATGTCATCGAGCTGGCCACGCCGGGTCTGTGGCCGAATCGCTGACGGTCACGCTGGCGCCACCCGGCGAGGCCGGCGGAGCCGCGCCACGATCCTGGCGGTGAAGACCGAGACCCCGCCCAGCGCCAGCCCGACCAGAACGTCCCCGACGGTGTGGCCGCCCAGGGTCACCATGACGACGGCAACGGCCAGGATCAGCCCTGTCGCGGCCGCGATGCGCCCCGGTGACCAGCGCGGCCAGACCAGCGCCGCCAGCGTCGTCACCGTCACGACGACCAGGGCCGAATGGCCGCTGGGCAGCACCAGCCCGATCTGGCCGAATCCCTCCGGATGCCAGTCCACCGCCGCCCGTGCGGCCGCGACCAGGGCGATCGCGACGGCCAGCGCGGTCAGGCTGAACACGGCCAGCCGCCAGCGGCCGCGGGCAATGGCCACGGCCGCGACGATCACCTGCAGCGGCACCACGACGTACCACCAGCCCAGCAGGGCGATCGACAACAGGAGAACCATCGGTTTCATGCCGCCATGATCCCATGCCCGGCGCCGCGGATGAAGGGGGGCATGGCCGGCTCGCTGCGCCGGCCTATCTGAATCCCGACAGGCCTCGCATGGCTTCGTCCATAAGAAGGCGTTTCCGATTCGCCGGCCGAACGGTTAGTAAGAGACGCCCTGGGACCAATGAACCGCCCGCATGTCCGCCAGCTTTTCCGTCGCCGCCGTCCTGCTGAAGCTCCTGGTCACCACCGCCGGGCCCGAGCTGCACCTGCCCGACGCCGGCCAGCTCGCCGCTTATCAGCCGCCCGAGACCACCCGGATCTACGCCGCCGACGGGTCGCTGCTGCGCGAATACTATGTCGAGAACCGGGTGGTGGTGCCGCTGTCGGCCCTGCCGCCCTATCTGGTGCAGGCCTTCATCTCGGCCGAGGACCAGAACTTCCGGCGTCATCACGGCGTCGACCCGTCCGGCCTGGCCCGCGCCATGGTGGCCAACATCAAGAACATGCGGCATGGGCGGCGGCTCGAGGGCGGCTCTACCATCACCCAGCAGGTGGCCAAGAACCTGCTGCTGACCAATGAGGTCAGCGCCCTGCGCAAGCTGCGCGAACTGGTCCTGGCCTTCGAGATCGAGCACGATTTCTCCAAGGACCAGATCCTGGAGCTGTATCTCAACGAGATCTATCTCGGCCGCGGTGCCTATGGCGTCGGCGCGGCTTCGGCCCGCTATTTCGGCAAGCCGCCGGCCGAGCTGTCGCTGTCCGAGGCGGCGTTCCTGGCGGCGCTGCCCAAGGCGCCGAACAACTACAACCCGATCACCCGGCCGGAAGCCGCCCGCACCCGCCGCGACTATGTGCTGGACCGCATGGCCCAGGACGGCGCCATCACCGCCGAGCAGGCGGCGGCGGCCAAGGCCGAGCCGCTGGCGGTGCGCGCCCAGGCGCCGCTGGAGACGGTCTACGCCCCCTATTTCGCCGAGGAGGTGCGCCGGTCGCTGCGCAAATCCTTCGGCAACGACCAGCTCTATCGCGGCGGGCTGGCGGTGCGCACCACGCTCGACCCGCGGCTGCAGCTCTTCGCCGACCGGGCCCTGCGCGCCGGCCTCGAGCGTTTCGACCGCAACCGCGGCTGGCGCGGGCCGATCACCAACATCTCGGCGATGCTCGACCTGCCGGCCTCGGCCCAGGAGGTGGCGCAGGCCGAGGCCGCCCAGGCGCCGGCCCAGCCAGCCCCCACGCCTCCGGCACAGCAGGGCCGGCTGCTCGGCGCGCTGTCGGCGATGGGCGTGCGCCTGCCGGACCAGCAGCAGCAGGCAGCCCCCGCGGTCGCCCCGACCGCCGCGCCGAAGGACGACCGCCCGGTGTGGCAGCGCTTCCTGACCGGCATCGACCGCCCGGCCCAGATCGACGGCTGGACCCTGGCCGTGGTGCTGGAGGTCGACCGCCAGGCCGCCACCATCGGACTGGAGGACGGCAGCCAGGGCCGCATCGAGCGCGCCGATCTGAGCTGGGCCCGCCGGGTCGAGAACGGACGCGTCGGCCGGCAGGTCGGCGGCGCCGACGACGTCCTGGCCAAGGGCGACGTGGTCTGGGTACAGCCGGCCAAGACCCCGGGGCCGGCGCTGGCCGCCTATTCGCTGCGCCAGGTGCCGGAGGTGTCGGGCGCGCTGGTCGCCATCGACCCGTTCACCGGCAAGGTGCTGGCGATGTCGGGCGGCTTCGACTTCTCGCTCAGCGAGTTCAACCGCGCCACCCAGGCGCAGCGCCAGCCGGGCTCGGCCTTCAAGCCCTTCGTCTACCTCTCGGCACTGCAGCACGGCTACACCCCGTCCAGCCTGATCTACGACACGCCGATCTCGGTCGACCAGGGCCAGGGCGGCACCCGCTACCGGCCGCGCAACTACGGCGGCGGCTTCATCGGCCTGGCCACGCTGCGCTCCGGCGTCGAGCGGTCGCGCAACGTCATGACGGTGCGCCTGCTGGTCGAGATGGGCCTGCAGCCGGTCAAGGACACGGCGGAGACCTTCGGCATCTACCAGAACATGCCGCTGTACCCGGCGATGGGCCTGGGCGCCGGCGAGACCACGCCGCTGAAGCTGACCACCGCCTATGCCACCATCGCCAATGGCGGCTACCAGATCAGCCCCTATCTGATCGAGCGGGTGCAGGACCGCGACGGCCGCAGCCTGCGGCAGCAGGGTGTGGTGGGGCCGGACCGGGCCGACTGCATCCCCTGCGCCGCCACGTCCTGGACCGGCCAGCCGGCGCCGGCGCGGCCGCGCGGGCAGGAGCTGGACGACCCGATCGCCAACTACCAGATGATCTCGATCCTGCAGGGCGTGACCCAGCGCGGCACCGCCGCCCGCCTGGCCGGGCTGGGCCTGCCGCTGGCCGGCAAGACCGGCACCACCAATGATTCGAACGACGTCTGGTTCGTCGGCTTCTCGCCGCGGCTGGCCGTGGGCATCTTCGTCGGCTACGACAAGCCGCGCAGCCTGGGCGCCGGCGCCACCGGCGGCTCGATCGCGGTGCCGATCTTCAGCGACTTCATCAAGGACGCGCTGGCCGGGGAGGACCCCGGCGCCTTCGCGGTGCCGCCCGGCGTCAGCTTCGCCTATGTCGACCGCCGCAGCGGCTATTCGGCGGAGCCGGGCGGGTCGGACGTGATCATGGAGGCGTTCCGCCCCGGCACCGAGCCCGGCCCGGCGCCGGTCGCCGACACCTTCGGCGAGACCAGCCAGGACGCCCTGACCGGCACCGGCGGCCTGTACTAGCGGACTGAAGTGAGGTCGTGCGTCCTGGACGCGGGCGGGTGAAAGCGGGCCTCGACAAAGGGCCTTCACCTGCAGGGCGAGACCTCTTCAGGATACCGCCGTTCGAGCCAATCCATCCTTTCTACTCTCCCCCTCCCCTCGCGGGAGGGGGCAGGGGGAGGGGGTTTTCACCATCCAGGCCGGCCTGAACTCTGACGCTTCGGCCCTGACGACAAGCCTGTCCTCTGCGCATTCGCGCGCGGACGCGTGTGCAACCGGAGAGATCGTTGACACTATAGACCGGATACATCGTTGACAGGTTTCCGGTGTTGTTG
>NZ_JASATH010000110.1:0-26354 GCF_038440215.1 Inquilinus sp. OTU3971
GACCTCTCCCCATGGAGAGGTATTGGGCCAGCGCTCCATTCCCTCTCCTTGGGGAGAGGGAGGGGCCCGGCCCGCTTGGGCCGAGAGGGTGAGGGGGAGAGCGGCCCCGCCCTAAAGGATCACCGGCTCCGGCTCCAGGGCCACGCCGTAGGTGGCGCGGACGTCGTTCTGGATCTGCCGGGCCAGGTCGAGGATCTCGGCTCCGGTGGCGCCGCCTTGGTTGACCAGGACCAGCGCCTGCCGGTCATGCACCGCGGCGCGGCCGACCGCCCGCCCCTTCCAGCCGCAGCGGTCGATCAGCCAGCCGGCGGCCAGCTTCACCCTTCCATCCGGCTGCAGATAGCCGACGATGCCGGGGAAGGAGGCGGCCAGGCCGTCATACTGGGCGCCCGGCACGATCGGGTTCTTGAAGAAGCTGCCGGCGTTGCCGATCACTGCCGGGTCCGGCAGCTTCTGCCGCCGCACCGCGACCACCGCGTCGAAAATCTCCGCCGCCGTCGCATCCGTCCGGTCGCCGAACACCCGCGCCAGGTCGGGATAGGTCGTCACCGGCACCCAGGGCCGCGGCAGGCGCAGGGTGACAGACGTGACGATCCAGCGCTCCGGCTCGCGCTTGAACAGGCTGTCGCGATAGCTGAAGCGGCAGGCCGCCCGGTCGAGCGTGACGAAGCCGCCGGCCGCGGTGTCGAAGGCGCGCAGGCTCTCGAACCGCTCCTCCAGCTCCATCCCATAGGCGCCGATGTTCTGGATCGGCGCGGCGCCGACCGTGCCCGGGATCAGCGCCAGATTCTCCAGCCCCGGCTGGCCCTGGGCGATGGTCCAGGCCACCAGATCGTGCCAGACCTCGCCGGCCCCGGCCTCGACCAGCACCGCCTCGGCGCTCTCCCCCGCCAGGCGCCGGCCGGGGATCCGCATCAGCAGCGTCAGCCCGTCGAAATCGCCGGTCAGCACGACATTGCTGCCGCCGCCCAGCAGCCGGCGCGGCAGGTCGGCGAAGCGCGGATCCGCCAGCACCGCCGGCAGGTCGGCCTCGTCGCGGATCTCGACGGCGAAGCGGCTGCGCGCGGCGATGCCGAAGCTGTTGGCGGATTGCAGCGGGTGATCGGTCAGGATCTGGTACATGGGCACAGCTTTAGGGTGGGGGCCGCCTGCGGGCAATCGCCGAACCTCACACGATCTCGTCGATCAGCTTGGCGATCAGCGCCTGGATGAAGCTGTCGCGGCCCTCGGCGGTGCGGACGAAGGCGCCGATGCCGCCGATCACCTGCTGCCGGTAGTAGCCCTCGAGCCAGTCGTACTCGTCGAGGATCACCAGCGCGTTGACCGTCACATGGGCCGCCTCCGCCGCGTCGCGGGCCAGCGTGGGATCGATGCCGGCGTTGGAGAAGCCGTTCGAGACGATGTCGATGGTCTGGCGCGGGCCGTCGAAGCCGCTGCCCTTGAACAGCTCGAGCGCATCGAGTACGGCGCTGCCGATCGCGGTCGACCCGGTCTCCTGCCCCGCCGACACCGTCAGCACCGCCTCGGCGAAGGCGTCGGCATCGGCGGCGCTGGCGAGGCGGCGCCAGGGCAGCAGCAGCTTCAGGGTGTGCGGGCCGTCGAAGCGCGCCAGCGTCACCGCGATGCCGCCGCGCGGGCCGGCAGCGATCGCCGCCTTGACCTTGTCGTCGCGGAAGGCGGCGGCATGGCCGCGCAGCTGGAAGTCGAGCGCGCCGGTGGAAATGCTGGCCGAGGCGTCGACCAGCAGCACCAGCTCGAGATCAACCGGCTCTCCGGCCGGCGCAGACTTGGGCTCCGGCGATGGCTGCGGAGCCGGCTCCGGGGTCTGAGCCAGAAGCGGCCGGGCCAGCAGCGCGCCCGCCAGCCAGCCGGCGAAATGCCGCCGCCTCATGGCGCCAGCGTCGCCAGGAAATCGTCGGCGTCGCGCCAGAAGGCGCTTCGGATGTCGTCGCGTTCCATCAGGATCTCGTGCCGGGCGTCCGGATAGACGCTGACCCGGCACTGCGGCAGCAATCGGGCGACCCGCCGGGAGGCCGCGTTGTCGACCAGCCGTTCCTGCCCGGCCAGCAGCATCAGCACCGGCACCCGGATCGACGGCGCCTCGCGCGTGATCGCCGCGGAGGACCGGAAGGCCGCGGCCAGCCAGCCCCAGGTGATGCCCGAGACGCGGTAGTCCGGATGGTCGCGGAACCAGTTGGCCTGAATCCGGTTGCGCACCGGGTCGCTGGACAGGAGCCGCCGCGGATCGAGCAGGCGCTGTGCGTCGTAGCCGCCTTCGCCCGGCGCATAGCGGCGGCCACGGCCCAGGACAGCCGCCATCGGCGACAGCAGCCGCGCCGCCTGACGTGCATAGGACTGGGCGATCGGCATGACCATCGGCGCGGTCAGAATCGCGCCGGCCGCGAGGTCCGGCCGGGCCGCCAGCAGGCGCAGCGCCAAGTGCCCGCCCATGGAATGGCCGAGCAGGATCAGCGGCCCCTCCCCTGCCGGCCGCACCACCTGGTCGGCGATCAGCGCGGCGTCGCGCACCAGCGGATCGAAGCTGTCGTAATGGCCGGTCTCGTCGCCCGTGGGGGTACGGGACGACAGGCCCTGGCCGCGCCAGTCGAAGCCGAAGACGCGAAAACCGCGGGCGATCAGCTCGCCCGCGGTCTCGCGATACTTCTCGATGAACTCGCTGCGGCCGTTCAGGATCAGCACGGTGCCGCGCACCCGTCCCTCCGGCTCCGGCCACGCGCCCCAGCGCAGCCGCGCCCCATCCGGCATCGTCAGGACATCGGTGCGGGGCGCGGCGGCGAGATCCACTATTCGGCCTTGACCTCGGCCTTCAGCGCCGCCTGCGCCGCGGCCAGGCGGGCGATCGGCACCCGGTAGGGCGAGCAGGAGACGTAGTCGAGCCCGACCGATTCGCAGAAATGGATCGAGGCCGGGTCGCCGCCATGCTCGCCGCAGATGCCGAGCTTGATGCCCGGGCGGGTCTTGCGGCCGCGCTCCACCGCCAGCGACACCAGCTCGCCCACCCCGTCGCGGTCGAGGGTGACGAAGGGGTCCTGCTCCAGGATGCCGGCGCGGGTGTAGTCCGGCAGGAAGGTGCCGGCGTCGTCGCGGCTGATGCCGAAGGTGGTCTGGGTCAGGTCGTTGGTGCCGAAGGAGAAGAACTCCGCGGTCTCCGCCAGCTCATGCGCCCGCAGCGCGGCGCGCGGCAGCTCGATCATGGTGCCGATGAGGTAGTCGAGCTTGATCCCCTTCTCCTTTTCGACCGCCGCGGCCACCGCCACGATCGCGGCCTTGAGGATGTCGAGCTCCTTCTTCGAGAAGGCGAGCGGGATCATGATCTCCGGCGTCACCGTCTCGCCGGACGCGGTCTTGACCTCGGCCACCGCTTCGAAGATCGCCCGCGCCTGCATCTCGTAGATCTCCGGGAAGGAGATGCCGAGACGGCAGCCGCGATGGCCGAGCATCGGGTTGCTCTCGTGCAGCTGGGCGGTGCGGTGCCGCACCCGGCCGAGATCGACCCCGGCGATCCGGGCGACCTCTTCGAGATCCTCCTCGGTCCGCGGCAGGAATTCGTGCAGCGGCGGATCGAGCAGCCGGATGGTGACCGGCAGGCCCTTCATGATGGTGAACAGCTCGACGAAATCCTGCCTTTGCATCGGCAGGATCTCGGCCAGCGCCGCCTTCCGCGCCTCCACCGATTCGGCCACGATCATGCGGCGCACGGCGGTGATGCGGTCGGCCTCGAAGAACATGTGCTCGGTCCGGCACAGGCCGATGCCCTCGGCCCCGAACTTGCGCGCGGTGCGGGCGTCGAGCGGGGTCTCGGCATTGGTGCGGATCTTCATCCGCCGCACCTCGTCGGCCCAGCCCATCAGCTTGGCGAAGTCGCCGGACAGCTCGGGCTGCACCGTCGGCACCTCGCCCTTCATCACCTCGCCGGCGGCGCCGTCGATGGTGATGACGTCGCCGGCCTTGAGCGTGACCCCGCCGACCGAGACGGTCTTCGCCTTGGTGTCGATGCGCAGCTCGCCGGCGCCGGAGACGCAGGCCCGGCCCATGCCGCGGGCCACCACCGCCGCGTGGCTGGTCATGCCGCCGCGGGTGGTCAGGATGCCAGCGGCGGCGTGCATGCCGTGGATGTCCTCGGGGCTGGTCTCCTCGCGCACCAGGATCACCTTGTCGCCCATCTGGGCCAGGGTCTCGGCCTCGTCCGCGGTCAGCACGATCTTGCCCGAGGCCGCGCCGGGCGACGCCGGCAGGCCCTTGGCGATGACCTCGCGCTTCGCCTTCGGGTCCAGCGTCGGGTGCAGCAGCTGGTCGAGCGCCTGCGGCTCGACCCGGCGCACCGCCTCGCGCTGGTCGATCACGCCGGCCTCGGCCAGCTCGACCGCGATGCGCAATGCTGCGGCGGCGGTGCGCTTGCCGTTGCGGGTCTGCAGGATGTAGAGCCGGCCCTGCTGGACCGTGAACTCGATGTCCTGCATGTCGCGATAATGGCCTTCCAGCCGGTCGCGGATGTCGCAGAGCTGCCGGAAGGTCTCCGGCATCGTCTCCTCCATCGACGGCAGGTCGCTGCTCGCCTGCTCGCGCGACACCTTGGTCAGGTTCTGCGGCGTGCGGATGCCGGCGACCACGTCCTCGCCCTGGGCGTTGACCAGATACTCGCCGTAGAAGGCGTTCTCGCCGGTCGACGGGTTGCGAGTGAAGGCGACGCCGGTGGCGCAGTCGTCGCCCATATTGCCGAACACCATGGCCTGGACGGTCACCGCCGTGCCCCAGCTGGCCGGGATGTCGTGCAGGCGCCGGTAGGTGATCGCCCGCTGGTTCATCCAGGAGCCGAACACGGCGCCGACCGCGCCCCACAGCTGGTCCTTCGGGTCCTGCGGGAAGGGCTTGCCAAGATCGGTCTGGACCACACCCTTGTAGCGGTCGACCAGGGTCTTCAGGTCCGCGGCCGTCAGCTCGGTGTCGAGCGACACGCCGCGCTCGCGCTTGATGCCCTCGAGCTCGTCCTCGAAGCGATAATGCTCCACCCCCAGCACGACGTCGCCATACATCTGGATGAAGCGGCGGTAGCTGTCATAGGCGAAGCGCTCGTCGCCGGTGCGGGCGGCGAGGCCGCCGACGGTCTCGTCGTTCAGGCCGAGATTGAGCACCGTGTCCATCATGCCCGGCATCGAGGCGCGGGCGCCGGAGCGGACCGAGACCAGCAGCGGATTCGTCTTGTCGCCGAACTTGGCGCCGACGATCGTCTCGATCTGGCCGAGCGCGGCCTGGACCTGGCCGTCCAGCTCGTCCGGATAAGACCGGTTGTGGTCGTAGTAATGCGAACAGAGCTCGGTGGTGACGGTGAATCCGGGTGGCACCGGCAGCCCCAGAACGCTCATCTCGGCGAGATTGGCCCCCTTGCCGCCAAGCAGGTTGCGCATGTCGGCGCGGCCATCCGCCTTGCCGTTCCCGAAGCCGTAGACCCATTTGGTCATTTCGTTCGATTCTCCGCCTTGGCGTTCGTGGGAGACGTTGGTCCCGATCTTAGACCGGAAACGACGGAAGCGGTACGCCGGCTCCCGACCGGGCGATCGGGCAGGCGACGGTCAGACGGCCGCCTTCCAGAGCCCTTGCGGTCGGAATCATCGTACCTCCGCCTCGATCCAGCGCAGCGGGAACAACGGTTCGATCCCCGCGCGTGTTCCGTGTCTTGCAGCGCAGCGAGGCGACGAAGTCAAGCTGAGAAAAACCGCGGAATTCCTCAGAGTTTTATGGTTTTGCAATGCAACATGACCAATTCTGGAATTGCTAAGGACGATGACGGAAATCTGCGCGCATTCGATAAGCGGGCATATCTGATAAGGAGTGATCCGTGAACCCGGCGCCCGCATGCCGATGCCGTCGCCTCCATCGGAACATATGAACGAATCTGTCCCGAATGTCGGTTCGGCACAATTCATCCGATTGCCGTACCGCCATCGGCGTCGCGACCGAATGCCACGTCGTCGTGCATTGGGACACGGTTTCGACGCGACGATGGAACAGCAGTCGGGTTAGCATAAATGCGAACGCGACCGCTACCCCTCCACCTGCGAGAAGTCGGCGACCGCGTCCATCGAGCGCGCCAGGTCCTCCAGCAGAGCCAGGCGGTTGCGGCGCAGCGCCGCGTCCGGGTCGTTGACCAGCACCGCGTCGAAGAAGGCGTCGACCGCGGGCCGCCAGCCGGCCAGCATGGTCATCGCTCCGGCGAAATCGCCAGCGGCCAGCGCAGCCTTCAGCGGTTGCGCATCCGCCTCCAGCCGCTCGAACAGCGCCCGCTCCTCGGCCATGGCGAAGCGGCCGGGATCGACCTCGCCGAAGAACTTCAGTTCATCAGCCTCGACGCCTCCATCCTTCCTGCACTCGATACGGACGATGTTGCGTGCTCGCCGGTAGGCCGTAAGGAGATTCGAGCCATCTTCGCTGTCAAGGAAACCCTGTAGCGCCTCGATCCGGGCCAGCAATCTTAGGAGATCGTCCTCCTCAGCAAGGGCAAGCACCGCTTCAATTACATCGTGACGACAAGCCTTTGCGGCATCCGTATACCTTAACCGCCCCAAAATGAAATCCATCACCGGCTCATACGATTCGAATGTCATCGATAACTTTGATTCCATTGAGATCGCAGAGGTCGTCGGCATAGATTTTATCGAGATAGCGGAGATCATCGGCTTATTTTCAGAATCAGCTGCCTGATCCTTAGGCTGAAGGCTATCCGCAAACCTGAGAATCTCTCTCAAACCAAGCTTATATCTACCTTCAACGATTAACCTAATCACCCCCAGTGCGGCCCGACGCAGGGCATAGGGGTCGCGGCTGCCGGTCGGCTTCTCGTCGATGGCGAAGAAGCCGGCCAGGGTGTCGAGCTTGTCGGCCAGCGCCACGGCGACCGACACCGGCGCGGTCGGGCAGCGGTCGCCCGGCCCCACCGGCTTGTAATGGTCGGCGATCGCCTCGGCCACCGCCGGCGCCTCGCCCTGGGCCAAAGCATAGTAGCGGCCCATCAGACCCTGCAGCTCCGGGAACTCGCCGACCATCTCGGAGGTCAGGTCGGCCTTGGCCAGCCGCGCGGCACGGTCGGCCTCGGCCGGGTCGGCGCCGAGCTTGGGCGCCAGCCAGACGGCCAGCGCCGCCATGTGCTCGACCTTGTCCGCAACACTCCCCAGCCTGGCGTGGAAGGTAATAGACTTGAGATCCTTCACCCGGCCTTCCAGCGGGGTCTTGCGGTCCTGGTCCCAGAAGAACTTGGCGTCGGACAGGCGGGCGCGCAGCACCCGCTCGTTGCCATCGATCACCGTGGTGCCGCCGTCCCTGGTCTCGGTGTTGGCGACCACGGCGAAGCGCGGCGCCAGCGTGCCGTCCGCCCCTTCCAGGGCGAAGTAGCGCTGATGCGTGCGCATCGAGGTGACCAGCACCTCCTCCGGCACCGCCATGAAGGCGTCGTCGATGCGGCCGAGATGCGCCACCGGCCATTCGACCAGCCCCGCCACCTCTTCCAGCAGGCCCGGATCGTCGCGCAGCGTGAGGCCGGCGGCCTTGGCCTGGGCCTCGACCTGCTCGCGGATCAGCGCCTTCCGCTCCTCGCGGTCGAGCACGACATAGGCGTCGCGCAGCTTCGCCCGATAGTCGGCGAAGCCGCTGACCGTGATCCGGCCGGGCGCCAGGAAGCGATGACCGACCGTCGAGCCGACGGCCTCCTTCGCCCCCTCGCCCGAGCCGTCGATGTCCGGCTTGTGCAGGTCGTAGCGGAACGGCACCACCTTGCCGTCGAACAGCGCCAGCACATGGTGCAGCGGGCGCACCCAGCGCACCACCTGCTCCGCCGCGCGCATCGACTTCGGCCAGGGCAGGCCGAGGATCGCCTTGCGGATCACCTCCGGCAGCAGGTCCGCGGTCGGGCCGCCCGGGATGGTGAGGTTGGCGAACCAGATCTTGCCCTTGGGCGTGTCGCGCTGCTCGCACTGCTCCAGCGTCAGGCCGGTCGCCTTCAGGAAGCCGTCGATCGCTTGGCTCGGCGCGTCGACCTTCGGCCCCTTGCGCTCCTCGACCACGTCGGGGCGCACCGCCGGCAGGCCGTCGACCACCAGCGCCAGGCGCCGCGGCGTGACGAAGGCCTCGGCCCGGCCGAAGGCCAGCCCGGCCGCCTTCAACGCGTCGGTGACGAGGGATTTCAGGTCCTCCGCGGCCCGCGCCTGCATGCGGGCCGGGATCTCCTCGGAGAAGAGTTCGAGCAGGAATTCAGCCATGTCAGCCCCCCTCAGGCCGCGTCCAGCCAGAGTCGGCAGCAGGCCCGGGCGAGGTCGCGCACGCGGCCGATATAGGCGGCGCGCTCGACCACGGAGATCACGCCGCGGGCGTCGAGCAGATTGAAATTGTGGCCGGCCTTCAGGCACTGGTCATAGGCCGGCAGCGCCAGGCGGCGCTCCAGCAGCGCCTTGCACTCCTGCTCCGCATCCTTGAAGTGCTGCAGCAGGATGGCGGTGTCGGCATGCTCGAAATTATAGGCCGAGTATTCCCGCTCGGCCCGCAGGAACACCTCGCCATAGCGCTTGGCGCCCGGCGTCTGCGGGTCGTTGAACGGCAGGTCGTAGACGCTCTTCACGTTCAGCAGGTACATCGCCAGCCGCTCGAGCCCGTAGGTCAGCTCGACCGGGACCGGGTCGCATTCGATGCCGCCGACCTGCTGGAAATAGGTGTACTGGGTCACCTCCATGCCGTCGCACCAGACCTCCCAGCCGAGGCCCCAGGCGCCCAGCGTCGGGTTCTCCCAGTCGTCCTCGACGAAGCGGATGTCGTGCAGCGCCGGATTGATGCCGAGAGCGTAGAGGCTCTGCAGGTAGAGGTCCTGGGCGTCGGCCGGCGCCGGCTTCATCAGCACCTGGAACTGGTAGTAGTGCTGCAGCCGGTTCGGGTTCTCGCCGTAGCGCCCATCCTTCGGCCGGCGCGACGGCTGGACATAGGCGCAGTTCCAGACCCGGTCGGGACCGAGCGACCGCAGCGTCGTCGCCGGATGCGAGGTACCGGCGCCGACCTCCATGTCGTAAGGCTGCAGGATCAGGCATCCCTGGGCGGCCCAGAAATTCTGCAGCCGCAGGATGATCTCCTGGAAACTCTTCGGGGGTGGGGCGACCACTGGGAAGTCTCGGGGCGGCATGTCTCGGGCTGGCGCTGGAAGGAGGCGGCGCACCATAGGGCGCCGGGCGGGAGGCTTCAAGCAGCGGAGAGATCAGAACCGTCTGGGCCAGCGCTGGGCGCCGTGCAGCACGCGGATCACCTGCACAACCTCGCCGACGATGCGATAGGCGGCGATGCAGGGCGTCCGGTTGATTACCAGTTCACGGGTTCGCTTTATGCGGCCAGGCCGTCCGAGATACGGGTTGTCCCGAAGATGGTCTACCTGCCCGGTGATCTCGCCGTGCACCTTATAGGCCACCGCGACGGAGTTGTCGGCGGCTATGTAGCCGACGATCTCGGCGAGGTTCTGCTGCGCAGGCGGCAACCACTCAACCCGCACGCCGCTTCTTCTCAGCGGCGATGCGATCGATCAGGGCCCGGGTCTCCGCCACGACCTGCTCATGCGGAATCCACTTCGTGGCCGGATCGTCGGCCTCGCGCAGCCCCTGCTCCACCTCGGCACGGAACCAAGCGTCGTGCTCCAGCTTCTCCCGGTTCCGGTTCACATAGTCGCGCATGAAGTCGCGCAACAGGATGGATGCCGGGCGATCATTGGCTCTGGCGGCCCTGGCGAACTCTGCCTTCAGATCCTCGTCGACGCGGAAGGTGAAGTTGGTATCTGCCATCGAACGGGCTCCCTGCACGAACCGTGCAAGAATAGCGCACTGACAGAATCAGTGCAAACTCACCCCTCGCAGCGATGGCTGAGGCCGTCGGCGTGGTAGGCGCCGCAGCTCGGGCAGCGGACCAGGTCCTCGGTGCCCTTCTGCGCCTTGCGGGCGCGGTGCTGCTGCGACAGCGCATCGCGTCGCGCCGCCGTATCGCGGGCGACGCCGACGCGGCGGGCCATGCCCATCAGCCAGAGCACGCCGACCACCAGCACAATCGCGACGAGGATCTTGCTGAGCATCTATGTCCTTACATCCCGTAGCGGGACCAGAGCAGCCGATCCTCCACCGCGCCGACGGCGCTGTCCACAGCGGCGGCGGCCAGGCTGTCGGCCCGGGTCAGGCGGCGCAGCCAGCCGGTCGGCTGCTGCACCAGCTTCAGCCGTACCTTCGGCCCGAACTTGGCGCGCAGCACGGCATGGGCATGGCCGATGCCGTCGGCCAGGCCCAGCGCCCGCCCCTTGGCCCCGGTCCAGAACTCACCGCTGAACAGGGTGGCATCGTCCGCCGTCAGCCGCCCGCCGCGGCGGGCGCGGATATGGGCGATGAAGGCCGCGTGGATCTCGCGCTGCAGCTCCTCCAGCTTGGCCACGTCCTCCGACCGCTCGGGCTGGAACGGGTCGAGGATCGATTTGCGCGTGCCGGCGGTGTGCATCCGGCGTTCGACGCCGATGCGCGCGATCGCGTCCTGGAAGCCGAAGCCGGCCGAGATCACGCCGATCGAGCCGATGATCGAGCTGTCGTCGACCCAGATCTCGTCGCCGGCGCAGGCCAGCCAGTAGCCGCCCGAGGCGGCGACGTCCTCGACGAAGGCGTAGACCGGGACCTTCTTCTCCTCCGCCAGGTCGCGGATGCGGCGCGCGATCAGCGAGGACTGCACCGGCGATCCACCGGGAGAGTTCACCAGCAGCGCCACCGCGGCCAGGCGCTTGGGGCTGAAGGCGGCGGCGATCGGGCGGGCCAGCTTCTCCATCGACAGGCCCTGGGCCAGGAAGCCGCGCCCGCCCCCGATCACGCCGCGCAGCGGCAGAACGGTGACCAGCGGCCCGTCGCCGCGGCCGAGCAAGGGAAGTCGGGACAGAAGACCCATGGTTGCGCTCTCGATCGGTTGGTTGCCGCCACGATACCGGGCAGGATATGGCCCGCCAGGTCGCGATTTCAAAAGGTCCGGCGCTTCAGAGCACCAGCGGCGCCGCGTCGCGCAGCACCGCCTGCGCCGCCGGGGTGTAGCCGCCATCGGCCTCGTGCAGCACCAGCCCGGCGGCCAGCACCGCGGGCGACCGGCCGCCCCGCCGGGCCTGCACCAGCACCCGCCGCGCCGGCTCCCCGGCCCTCGGCCAGAGCGGGAACAGGGTCAGCGCGCCGAAGCCGGGCTGCAGCACGGCGCAGATCTCGTCGACCCGGTCGGCGCGGTGGACCAAGGTCAGCCAGCCGCGCGGCTTCAGCACCCGCGCCGCGGCGGCGACCCAGCCGGCGAGATCCAGCCCGGCCTCGACATTCGCCGCCGCCTTGACCGGGTGGGCGGAGGCCCGGCCGCGGCCGGGCGGCAGGAAGGGCGGGTTCATCATCACCCGGTCGAAGGGCGCGCCCGGTATCGGGTCCGCGACGCTGCCCTCGACGGTCGCGGCGCGGCCGGCCAGCCCGTTCAGCTCGAGATTCTGGCGCGCCAGCGCCGCCAGGCCGGGATCGCGCTCGACCCCGGTGACCGACACCTCCGGACAGCGCGCGGCGAGGCAGAGCAGCGCCGCGCCGACGCCGCAGCCGAGATCGGCCACCCGCTCGCCGGGCACCGCCGGCACCGCGGCGGCCAGCAGCACCGGATCGATCGCGGCGCGGTAGCCGTCCCGCGGCTGCAGCAGGCGGACCCGCCCGCCGAGCAGCCGGTCCTCGCCGGCCGCCGGTCTCACCCCCTCAGGCATCCGGCAGGCTTTCCCCCGCGGATTGAAGGACATAGCGCGCCCTGGCCCAATCATCGACCGCCACCATCAGGCGGCGCGGCAAGATGCCCAGGCTTCCTTCCAGCACGGATGTGTGCATATCAAGAATGACGCTTTCGATCCGGGCATCGGTCAGCAGCGCCGTCAGGAAGGACAGCCGGACCGGGTCATTGGTTCGCAGAAGCTCTTTCACGGGGCCCATTTCTCGTTTATGCAGCGCACACAAGGGTCATGGTGACACAATCCGGTCCGGATCGCTGCCCCGCTGCAGGCCGGTGCCGGAGATCGGAATGTGGATGTTGAGGAGCCGGGCTTGACCGCCAGTCTTGGAGCGACGAGAGCCGAGTCCCTGCCGCCGGAGCCGACCACCGATTCCGGCGCGCTCGACCGCCTGACGACCCTCGTCGCCGAGGATCTGGAGGCGGTGAACGCCCTGATCCTGGAGCGGATGCAGAGCTCGGTCGAGCTGATCCCGCAGTTGGCCGGCTACCTCATCGCCTCGGGCGGCAAGCGCATCCGTCCGGTCCTGACCCTCGCCTCGGCCCGGCTGTGCGGCCATCGCGGCCAGCGCCATGTCGGCCTGGCCGCCGCCGTCGAGTTCATCCACACCGCCACCCTGCTGCATGACGACGTGGTCGACGAGAGCGACCTGCGCCGCGGCCAGGCCTCGGCCAATGTCGTGTTCGGCAACCAGGCCAGCGTGCTGGTCGGCGACTTCCTGTTCTCCCGCGCCTTCCAGGTGATGGTCGAGGACGGGTCGGTCGACACGCTGCGCATCCTGGCCAACGCCTCGGCGGTGATCGCCGAGGGCGAGGTGCTGCAGCTGTCGGCGGCGCACGACACCGTGACCAGCCGCGACACCTATCTGCGGATCATCCGCGCCAAGACGGCGGAGCTGTTCGCCGCGGCCTGCGAGATCGGCGCCGTGGTGGCCGACCGCAGCCCGGCCGAATGCGCCGCCATGCGCAGCTTCGGCACCGAGCTGGGAATCGCCTTCCAGATCGTCGACGACGTGCTGGACTACTCCGCCCGCCAGGCCCGCCTGGGCAAGACCATCGGCGACGATTTCCGCGAGGGCAAGATCACCCTGCCGGTGATCCTGGCCATGGAGCGCGGCGGCGAGGAGGAGCGCGCCTTCTGGCGGCGGACGCTGGAGGAAGGCGAGCAGGCCGAGCAGAAGGATCTCGACCACGCGGTGGCCCTGCTGCAGCGCCACGGCGCGCTGGCCGACAGCATGGCGGCCGCGCGGTCCCATGCCGAGAACGCCCTGCGCGCCATTCGCCTGCTGCCCGCCTCGCCGATGCGCACCGCGCTGGAGGACGTGGTCGAGTTCGTGGTCGAGCGAGATTTCTGACGGAACTGCGACACAGGCCTTGCGGCCCCCCGCCAGTCTCGCTATAAGCCCAACCGCCGGTGCAACGGAGTGTAGCTCAGCCTGGTAGAGCGCTACGTTCGGGACGTAGAAGCCGGAGGTTCGAATCCTCTCACTCCGACCATTTCCAACCGGTTCGACGGCGCCCTCCCGAGGCGCCGTTTCTCTTTCTGCCTCCTGCCCCGGAGATAAAAGAGGCCGGCCCGGTTGCGGTGCGGGCCGGCCCTGAAGTGGAGCAATGGAGTCAGTCCGGCGAAGCCTTCGCCGGCCACCCCGACCGGGTCGAGGTGGTAAGTCGGACTATCTTTGATCCGACAAGGTCCCGACACCCCCATATGGGAGGGCCGCATCGGAATTCCGCGACGCGAAATTACCCGGTTCACGAGCGATTCACGGCAGGCGCCCGGTTGTCAGTCGTGGTGGAACACCTCCGACATCATCGCCCACCACTCCCCCTCCTCCCGGGTCTCGAACGGCTCCTGGCAGGGTGAGCACAGCGCCCACCACTCCCGGGTCTTCGGGTCGGCCGCCATCCGCGCCATGTCGGCGGCGAAATCCACGCCGTGATACTCCCAGGTGGCGAACAGGATGTTCTCCGGCTGCTTCAGGAAGATCGTGTAGTTGCGGATATGGCAGGCGCTGATCGTCGCCAGCACCTCCGGCCACACGGCCTGATGCAGCCGCAGATACTCCGCCACCGCTTCCGGCTTCAGCCCTATGCACATGCCCATGCGCTGCATCGCTCTCTCCCTGGCCCATCCTCAGCGCCGGCCTCGCCACGCGACCCGGTCCTGCCGCGCCGCCTCGGCCACCCTGCCGGCGGCGTCGCGCAGCCAGGCCGGCTTGCGCGCCTCGAGATCCTCGGCGACGGCACGAGCGCGCGAGCGGCGGGCGGAGTGCAGGTTGGCCAGCTCCGCCCCCATCGCCGTCAGCAGGCGGCGCATCAGGCCGGGATCGGCCAGCGCCGGAAAATCGAGCTTGCGGCTGTTCGGCGCCAGCCGGCGGACGAGGATGCCCTTACGCGGCTTCAGCCAGGGGTCGGCGACGCGGAACTTGCCGAAGGCGATCTCGGCGAAGCGCATCTTGCGGTCGCCCCCCTGGACCAGGGACCACGCCGAGGGCAGCAGCGGCTTGGCCTCGCGCGCCACCGGGCCGCCATGCCAGTCGGCCATGCCGACCCAGCGCGGCCGGCCCAGGCTGCCGAGCCCCGCCACGCGCTGGGCGGTGGCCATGGTCAGATCCGAATCAGGCATGGCCGCGGCCAGGACGTCGCGATAGCCGCGCGGCGGCGAGGCGCGCGGCAGCTGTTCCAGCGCCGACCAGAACCGCTCGCGTTCCTCGTCGCTGGCCAGCACCAGGTCGCGCAGCCAGAGATGCCGGCGCTCCAGCACGAAGGCGGCCGGTGCCCGCAGGCCTTCGACATAGCCACCGAGGATGGCGGCGCAGATCTCGTCGGGCGAGACCGAACGGTCGCGGCCGCGCGCCAGCACGGCGCTGGCGGCAAGGCGGACGAGGTCGAGCGCATAGGGCGTCTCCGCCGCCTCGTCGAAGTCGTTCACCCCCCAGACCAGGCGACCGTCGGCGTCACGCCACAGCCCGAAATTGCCGATATGGGCGTCGCCCACAGCGACCACGCGCGGCGTCTCCATCAGGCCGGGGCACAGCTCATGCGCGGTTTCGGTCCAGCGAAAGCAGGTGGCGCGCAGGAAGAGGAAGTCGCTCTCCTCCATCCGGCGATGCTTGCGGTCGAGGTCGGCCTGGACGAGCTGTCGGCCGAGCTGCTCCTCGAGCCAGACCTCGTAGCGCTTGACCGACGCGGTGATCGACCCCATGCGGCCCCCGGCTTTGCCCGGCCGACATCATAGTCGGCCGCGGCCCGCCGTCCACCGGGACGCGCGCGTCAGAGACCGGTTGGAAATGCGCTGGCGAGAGTCGGCTGGCGGCGGTTTCGAGAACCGGCGCGCAGCGGACGTTTGAGTCCGTGAGCACCGGAAGCGCAGAAACCGCCGTCAGACGGCCGCGCCAGTAGCGTTTCCGACCGGTCTCTCAGCGTGGCAGGGTCTCGACCGCCTCCACCACCAGCGGGTTCAGCGCCGCGTTCTTCGCCGCCACCTGGGCACGGATCTGGTCCTTCATCCGCGGCTCCCAGAAATCCTTGATGTGCTTGCGCACGCCGGCCACCGCCTCCTCCTTGGGGTAGGAAGCGAAGAAGCTGGCGATCTGGTTCGCCATGCGGGTGATCTTGTCGGAGCTGCCGCTCATGCTTCGACCTTGGCTGGAAGCAGGGAAGAGAAATCGGTGTAGGCGGTCATGCCGTCGCCGCGGGCGAAGGCGATCAGGGTGACGCCGGCCGCCTTCGCCGTATCGATGGCCAGCGTCGTCGGCGCCGAGATCGCGACCAGGATCGGAATCCCCGCCGCAGCCGTCTTCTGCACCATCTCGAAGCTGCAGCGGCTGGTGATGACGCAAAAGCCCTGCCCCGCATCGATGTCCGCGCCGGCCAGGGCGCCGACCAGCTTGTCGAGCGCGTTGTGCCGGCCGACATCCTCGCGCACCAGCCGGATCCGGCCCTCGCGGTCGGCCCAGGCCGCGGCATGGACCGCGCCGGTGCGGCTGCGGATGTCCTGCAGCCCGTCGAGGTCGCGCAGCGCCCGGCGTACCGCCGCCCGCTCGACCTCGATCGGCTTCGGCGCGCGGCGCTTGCGGCCGTGCAGGGTGTCGAGGTCGCTGGTGCCACAGATGCCGCAGCCGGTGCGGCCGGTAATGTTGCGCACCTTCTGCAGCATCTGCGAGAACTGCGCGCCGCGCAGCGCCATGCGCACCTCGACGCCGCGCTCCTCGTCGGCCACGACCTCCTCGACCGTCAGGTCGGACGGCGCCTCGGCCAGGCCTTCGGTCAGGCTGAAGCCGAGAGCGAAATCCTCGAGATCGGCCGGCGACGCCATCATCACGGCATAGGACAGGCCGTTATAGACCAGCGCCACCGGTACCTCGGCCGCGACCACCTCCTCCACCGGCTCGGCCCGGTCGTCCCGGGTCAGCCGCCGGGCCGGCAGGCGCAGGTCGGTCGGAGGCAGGGCCATGGTTACTCAGCCGCCTCCTGCGGGCGCTCGATCCGGATCGTCTTCTCGCGCAGCTCGCGATAGGCGACCTGCCAGTCGGACAGGTGGTTGACCCGTCGCACCTGCACCGCCGTCACCTTGTATTCCGGGCAGTTCGTGGCCCAGTCGGAATAGTCGGTGGTAACCACGTTGGCGCCGGTCTCGGCATGGTGGAAGGTGGTGTAGACGACGCCCGGCTGCATCCGGTCGGAGATCTTCGCCCGCAGGCTGGTCTCGCCCGACCGGCTGGCCAGCGCCACCCAGTCGCCGTCGCGGATGCCGCGGTTCTCGGCGTCGGACGGATGGATCTCCAGCACGTCCTCGGCATGCCAGGCGATGTTGTCGGTGCGCCTTGTCTGGGCGCCGACATTGTACTGGCTGAGGATGCGGCCGGTGGTCAGCACCAGCGGGAAGCGCGGCCCCGTGCGCTCCTCGGTCGGCACGAACTCGGTGATCATGAACCGGCCCTTGCCACGGACGAAGCGGTCGATATGCATGATCGGGGTGCCTTCCGGCGCCGCGTCGTTGCACGGCCACTGCACCGAGCCGAGCTCGTCCAGCCGTTGGTACGAGACGTTCTTGAAGGTCGGGGTGGTGCGGGCGATCTCGTCCATGATCTCGCTGGGATGGGTGTAGCCCATCTTGTAGCCCAGCGCCTCGGACAGCAGCATCGTCACCTCCCAGTCGGCATAGCCGGCCTTGGGCGGGGTGACGCGCCGGACGCGGCTGATCCGCCGCTCGGCGTTGGTGAAGGTGCCGTCCTTCTCCAGGAAGGAGGAGCCGGGCAGGAACACATGGGCGTAGCTGGCGGTCTCGTTCAGGAACAGGTCCTGGACGATGACGCATTCCATCGCCGCCAGCCCGGCCGTGACGTGCTTCACGTCCGGATCGGACTGGGCGATGTCCTCGCCCTGCACATACAGGCCCTTGAACCCGCCATCGACCGCGGCGTCGAGCATGTTGGGGATACGCAGCCCCGGCTCGGCCGACAGCGCGGCGCCCCACATTTCCTCATACAGCTGCCGGACCTCGTCGCCGGAGACATGGCGATAGCCCGGGAACTCGTGCGGGAAGGACCCCATGTCGCAGGAGCCCTGGACGTTGTTCTGGCCGCGCAGCGGGTTCACGCCGACGCCGCGCCGGCCGATATTGCCGGTCAGCATCGCCAGGTTGGCCATGCCCATGACCATGGTCGAGCCCTGGCTGTGCTCGGTGACGCCGAGGCCGTAATAGATCGCGGCCCGGCCGCCGGTGGCGTAGAGCCGCGCCGCCGCCCGCAGCTCGGCCGCCGGCACGCCGGTGAGCTCCTCCACCGCCTCCGGCGAGTGGCGCGGATCGGCGATGAACTCGGCCCAGCGCGAGAACTCGGCGATGTCGCAGCGCTCGCGGACATAGTCCTCCGCCACCAGCCCCTCGGTCACGATCACATGCGCCAGCGCATTGACGACCGCGACATTGGTGCCGGGCTTCAGCGGCAGGTGGTGGTCGGCCTTGATGTGGGCCGACTTCACCAGGTCGATGCGGCGCGGATCGACCACGATCAGCCGGGCGCCCTCGCGCAGCCGGCGCTTCATCCGGCTGGCGAAGACCGGATGGGCATCGGTCGGGTTGGCACCGATCACCACGATCACGTCGCTCTCGTCGACGCTGTCGAAATCCTGGGTGCCGGCCGAGGTGCCGAAGGTCTGGCCCAGCCCGTAGCCGGTCGGCGAGTGGCAGACCCGGGCGCAGGTGTCGACGTTGTTGTTGCCGAAGCCGGCGCGGATCATCTTCTGGACGAGGTAGGTCTCCTCGTTGGTGCAGCGCGACGAGGTGATGCCGCCGATCGAATCGCGGCCGTAGGTGGCCTGGATCCGCTTCAGCTCGGAGGCGGCATAGGCGATCGCCTCCTCCCACGACACTTCGCGCCACGGATCGGTGATCTGC
Organism: Inquilinus sp. OTU3971; assembly: GCF_038440215.1. Taxonomy (NCBI): domain Bacteria; kingdom Pseudomonadati; phylum Pseudomonadota; class Alphaproteobacteria; order Rhodospirillales; family Rhodospirillaceae; genus Inquilinus; species Inquilinus sp. OTU3971. The sequence goes on from NZ_JASATH010000110.1 coordinate 18,203, forward strand.
TTCCGGATCATCGGCTTGGTGATCCGGTCCTTGTGGGTGGCGTAGCCCCAGGCGAAGCGGCCCTTGACGCAGCTGTGGCCGTGATTGGCCTTGCCGTCCTTGTACGGCGTCATCCGCACCACCTCGGTGCCCTGCATCTCGGCCTTGAAGGCACAGCCGACGCCGCAATAGGCGCAGGTGGTCACCACCGAATGCTCCGGCTGCCCGGCCTCGATGATGCTGTTCTCCATCAGCGTCGCGGTCGGGCAGGCCTGGACGCAGGCGCCGCAGGAGACGCACTCGCTCTCCTTGAAGCCGTCATCCTGGCCGGCCGAGACGAAGGAGCCGAAGCCGCGGCCGTCGATGGTCAGGGCGAAGGTGCCCTGAACCTCCTCGCAGGCCCGGACGCAGCGCGAGCAGACGATGCATTTGGTCGGGTCGAAGGTGAAATAAGGGTTGGAGGTGTCCTTCTCGCCGACCAGGTGGTTGGCGCCGTCATAGCCGTAGCGCACCTCGCGCAAGCCGACGACGCCGGCCATGTCCTGGAGCTCGCAATCGCCGTTGGCGGCGCAGGTCAGGCAGTCCAGCGGGTGGTCGGAGATGTAGAGCTCCATGACGTTCCGGCGCAGCTTGGCCAGCTTCGGCGACTGCGTCCGGACCTTCATCCCGGGCTCGACCGGCGTGGTGCAGGAGGCCGGCGTGCCGCGCCGCCCCTCGATCTCGACGACGCAGAGCCGGCAGGAGCCGAAGGGCTCCAGGCTGTCGGTCGCGCACAGCTTCGGGATCGCGGTCTCGATCTCTGCCGCCGCGCGCATCACCGAGGTGCCAGCGGGCACGGTCACGGCCTCGCCGTCGATCTCCAGCGTCACCATGTTGGGCGAGATCCGCGCCGGGGTCCCGAAATCCTGTTCCGTCACGAGAGCCATCGGATGGCCTCCTTACTCGGCCGCTTGCGCCGGGGCGGGCGCGCGGTCGAAATCATCGGGGAAATGGGTCAGGGCGCTGAGCACCGGATAGGGGGTGAGGCCGCCGAGGGCGCAGAGCGACCCGTCCAGCATGGTCTCGCAGAGGTCTTCGATCAGCGTCAGGTTGCGGCCGAGCTCGCGCCCGCCGGTGTCCCGGTTGGCGATGATCTTGTCGATCGTCTCGGCACCGCGGGTCGAGCCGATACGGCAGGGCGTGCACTTGCCGCAGCTCTCGATGGCGCAGAACTCCATGGCGAAGCGGGCCTGGACGGCGAGGTCGACGCTGTCGTCGAACACCACGACGCCGCCATGGCCGAGCATGCCCTTCTTCGCCGCCATCGACTCGTAGTCGAGCGGGGTGTCGAGCAGGCTGTCCGGGAAGTAGGCGCCGAGCGGGCCGCCGACCTGGACCGCGCGGAACGGCCGGCCGCTGGCGGTGCCGCCGCCGAAGCCCTCGATCAGCTCGCGCAGGGTCAGGCCGAAGGCGACCTCGATCAGCCCGCCGCGCTTGACGTTGCCGGCCAGCTGCAGCGGCTGGGTGCCGCGCGACCGGCCGGTGCCGTAATCGGCGTAGAAGGCGGCGCCCTTGTCGAGGATGATCGGCACCGAGGTCAGCGACAGCACGTTGTTGATCACCGTCGGCTTGCCGAACAGGCCCTTCAGCGCCGGCAGCGGCGGCTTCGGCCGGACCATGCCGCGCTTGCCCTCCAGGCTCTCCAGCAGCGAGGTCTCCTCGCCGCAGATATAGGCGCCGGCGCCGACCCGGACCTCGAGGTCGAAGCGCTTGCCGCTATCGAGCACGCTGGGGCCGAGCACGCGGCGCTGATAGGCGATGTCGATCGCCGCGTTCATCGCCGCCACCGCTGCTGGATATTCCGAGCGGATGTAGATGAAGCCCTTGGTGGCGCCGGTGGCGATGCCGGCGATGATCATGCCCTCGACCAGCAGGAAGGGGTCGCCTTCCATGATCATGCGGTCGGCGAAGGTGCCGCTGTCGCCCTCATCGGCGTTGCAGACGATGTATTTCCGGTCGGCCTGGGCCTGCAGCACGGTGCGCCACTTGATGCCGGTCGGGAAGCCGGCGCCGCCGCGGCCGCGCAGGCCGGAGGCCGTGACCATCTCGACGATCGCCGCCGGCTCCATCGCCAGGGCGGCGCGCAGGCCCTTCAGCCCGTCATGCGCCTCGTAATCGTCCAGCGACAGCGGGTCGGTGATGCCGCAGCGGGCGAAGGTCAGGCGCTGCTGCTTGGCGAGGTAGGGGATCTCCTCCGGCCGGCCGTGCCGCAGCGCATGGTCGCCGCCCTCGGCGAAGCCGGCGGCGAACAGGCCGGGCACGTCCTCGGCCGCGACCGGGCCGTAGCCGATGCGGCCGGCCGGCGTCTCGACCTCGACGAAGGGCTCCAGCCAGAGCAGGCCGCGCGAGCCGTTGCGGACCAGCTGCAGCTCGATGCCGCGGGCGGCGGCTTCGGCCTGGATCGCCCGGGCGACGTCATCGGCGCCGACCGAGACGGCGGCGGCATCGCGGGGAACGAAGACCTTCATCGCCCGGCCTCCCCCCAGCCTTCCATCTTGTCGACGATGCGGTCGAGGCGCTTGGCGTCGATCCGCCCGACCAGCTCGCCATCCGCCATCGCCGCCGGGGCGCAGGCGCAGTTGCCGAGGCAATAGACCGGCTCGACCGTGATCCGGCCGTCCGCCGTGGTCTCGTGCAGGCCGATGTCGAGCCGCCGCCGCAGATGCTCGGCCAGGTCGCGCGCGCCCATCGACTGGCAGGCCTCGGCCTGGCACAGCTTCAGCACGTGGCGGCCCGCGGGCTCGGCCCGGAAATCATGGTAGAAGGTGGCGACCCCGTGCACCTCGGCGCGGGACAGGTTCAGCGCGTCGGCCAGCAGCGGCACCGCCTCGCGCGGCACATGGCCGAAGACCGATTGCAGGTCGTGCAGGATGGGCAACAAGGGCCCTTCGGTCGCACCATGCGATGCGATCACGTCTCGCGCCACCTCGGCGTCCCAGCCCCGGTGCTCGGGCATCCGTCCCACTCCCTTATCGGGTTCGTTGGACCGGGCGGCCCTTGGCTGCCACCCGAATAATTTAGGATGGGCGGGGGCGTATACCAGATTCAAATACAAAGCCCGGATGAATTGATAACCGTTGTTTATCAAGAAGCCGGGTCAAGCGGCGTGGCCTGCAGCTCGGCGTCGAGATCCAGGTCGCGGGCGGTGTCGAACAGGCCGCGGGCCAAAGGCGAGGGCGGATCACGATCGGCCATCACCAGACCCATGGTGCGGGTCGCCGCCGGTTCGATCAGGCGCAGGGCGCGGGTGCCGGCGGGCACCCCGAACAGGTGCAAGAGCGCCCGCGGCATGACGCTGGACCAGGGCCCGGAGCGGACATGCGAACACAGGTTGATGATGCTGTCGGTCTCCACCGCCGCCCGCGGCGAGCGGCCGACCGAACGGAAGATGCCGTCGATGATCCGCCGGTTCTGCATGGTCGGGGTCAAGAGGCACAGCGGCAGCTCCGCCGCCTCGACCCAGCGGATGGTGCGGCGCGATGCCGCCGCCTGCTCCGCCGGCATCAGCAGGATGTAGTCCTCCTGGTACAGCGGCAGGCTGCGGACATGGCGCAGCGGCTCGTTGTCGAGATAGGTGACGCCGACATCGATCTCGAAATTCTCCAGCCCGGCCTCGATCTGGATCGAGGTCTGCGACAGCACCGAGACCGTGACCATCGGATGGGCCTGGGCGAAAGGCCCGGTGATCTGCGACACGATCGGCAGGGCCGAGGGCACCACGCCGATCCGCAGCTTGCCGGCCAGGCCCTGCTGCAGCATCGCCAGCTCCTGCGCCAGGCCGTCGCGGTCGGCCAGGATCTTCTTGGCCCAGTCGAGCACCAAGGCGCCTTCGCGGGTGAAGCCCTGGAAGCGGTGGCCGCGCTCGACGATCGGCACCTGCAGCTCCTCCTCCAGCTGGCGCAGGGCGGTCGACAGCGCCGGCTGTGACACGCGGCAGGCCTCGGCCGCACGGGCGAAATGCTTCTCGCGGGCGAGCGCGACGAGGTATTCGAGCTGGCGGATGACCATCGGGCCTCCGAATGCGACTTGATAACGCATGGTTATCGGACGCCTCTGCCCCGGCCGCAACAGCGGAGCGCGGAGCGGGTCAGCCCGGCGCCCTTTCGATTGGTCCTCCGTGATGCGGCCGTTAAGCTGCCGCCCTCCGCATTCGAGACCGCGATCCCGTGACGACGACAGCCCTGGGCAGCGACCGCCTGCTCGACCATCCCTCCTTTCTGGTGTTCTGGGGCGCGCGGGTGCTGTCCGCCATCGGCTTCCAGATGTCGGCTGTCGCCATCGGCTGGCTGGCCTACGCCCTGACCGGCAGCGCCTACACGCTGGGCCTGGTCGGGCTGTTCCAGTTCCTGCCGATGGTGGTGCTGACGCTGCTGGTCGGCCATGTCGCCGACCGCTACGACCGCCGCCGGATCGTCCAGATCTGCCTGTTCGTCGAGGGCGCGACGCTGGTGGTGCTGGCGCTCGGCGTCCTGGACGGCTGGCTGACCGTGCCCGGCATCTTCGCCGCCGTGCTGGTGCTGGGCGCGGCCCGCGCCTTCGAGCAGCCGACCATGGCGGCGCTGCTGCCGGCGGTGGTGCCGGCCGGCATCCTGCCCCGCGCGCTCGCCGTCTCCTCCTCCGCGATGCAGACGGCGACGATCGTCGGCCCGTCGGTCGGCGGGCTGCTCTACGCCGTCGGCACCACCGTCCCCTTCGCCGTCGCCGCCGCCAGCTTCCTCGGCGCCGGCGGGCTGATGCTGCTGATGCGGCTGGAACGGCCGCCGCCGCGGCGCGAGCCGGCGACGCTGCGCTCGGTGTTCTCCGGCATCGCCTTCATCCGCAGCCAGCCGATGATCCTCGGCGCCATCTCGCTCGACATGTTCGCCGTGCTGCTGGGCGGGGCCACGGCGCTGCTGCCGATCTATGCCCATGACATCCTGCAGACCGGCCCCTGGGGCCTGGGCCTGCTGCGCGCCGCCCCCGCCGTCGGGGCGCTGATCATGTCGGCGGTGCTGACCCGGGTGCCGCTGCGCCGCGCCGTCGGCCACAAGATGTTCGCCGCGGTGATCGTGTTCGGCGCCGCCACCGTGGTCTTCGCCGCCTCCACCAGCCTTGCCGTGTCGCTGGTGGCGCTGGCCGTGCTCGGCGCCGCCGACAATGTCAGCGTGGTGATCCGCAGCTCGCTGGTCCAGCTGCTGACGCCGGACGGGATGCGCGGCCGGGTCAGCGCCGTGAACTCGCTGTTCATCGGCACCTCGAACCAGCTCGGCGAGTTCGAATCCGGCATGGCCGCCGGGCTGCTCGGCGCCGTGCCGGCCGGCATCCTCGGCGGCGTCGGCACCGTCGTGGTCGCGCTGCTGTGGATGCGGCTGTTCCCTGCCCTGCGCAAGGCGCAGACCCTGTCAGGCTGACGAATGATGACCCATCCCGCACCGACCGGCGTCGCCGAGCTGATCGAATGGCTGTCGGGCGACGAATGCCACGACGCCGTGGATGCCGCGATGCTGGCCGGGCTCGGCCGGCGGCTGCGCGCGCTCGGCCTGCCGCTCGACCGGCTGAGCCTGCATCTGCGGACGCTGCATCCGCAGATCCTGGCCCGCACCTTGGCCTGGACCGAGGGCGAACCGGTGGAGCTGCGCGACCGTGAGAACTCGATCGAACGCCTGCCCTTCTTCGCCAACAACCCGATCCGGCGGGCCACCGAGGGACGGGCGTGGCTGAGCCTGGCGACGCCGGAGGAGATGGCCGGGCTGGAGGAGCTGGACTTCTTCCAGGGCCGCGGCCTGGCGGTGGCGGAGGTGGTGCCGCTGGTCATGGGCCAGGGCCCGGCCAGCGCGGCCGTCTTCGCCACGCGGCAACCGGACGGCTTCGGGCCGGAGGGCCGCGCGCTGCTGCAGCGCATCGCCCCGGCCCTGCGCGGCGCCTGCGAGATCCGCGTGCTGCGGCTGGCCGAGGCGACGCTGCTCGACACCTATGTCGGCCCGATCACCGGCCGGCGCATCCTGGAAGGGCATATCCGGCGCGGCGACGTCGAGACGCTGAAGGCGGCGCTGCTGCTGTGCGACCTGCGCGACTTCACCGTGCTGTCGAACCGGCTGCCGCCGGAGCAGATGCTGGACCGGCTCAACCTCTATTTCGACCAGCTGGTGCCGCCGATCGCCGCTGCCGGCGGCGAGGTGCTGAAGTTCATGGGCGACGCCGTGCTGGCGTTCTTCCACCACCAGGACGGGCCTGCGGCCAGCTGCGCCGCGGCCTTCGAGGCGGCCCGCCAGGCCCTGGCCAGCATCCACTCCGTCTCCCAGGCCGGGACGCCGCTCGCCGCCGGCGTGGCGCTGCATCATGGCGAGGTCGCCTACGGCAACATCGGCTCCGGCGGGCGGCTGGACTTCACCGTGATCGGCCGCGACGTCAACCTGGTCAGCCGGATCCAGACCGCCTGCGCCACAACCGGCCAGCCGCTGCTGATGTCACAGCACTTCGCGGCGCTGCTGGACCGGCCCGGCAGCCGCAGCATCGGCCCGCATCCGCTGAAGGGCTTCGCCGAGCCGCTGGAGCTGTTCGCCTGGAGTCCCGAATAGGCCTCAGGTGAAGGCGTCGGGCATGCTGTCCTTCTTGCGGCGCATGAAGTCCTGCAGCGACTCGTCGATCGCGGGGTCGATCGCCGGCGCCTCATACTCCTCCAGCATCCGCTTCCAGATCCTGTTGGCGCGCTGCGAGGCGTCCTGCCGGCCCTCGGCCTCCCACTGCTCGTAGGAGTTGTTGTCGGCGACGGTCGAGCGGTAGAAGGCGGTCTCGAAGTTGCGCTGGGTGTGGTCGCAGCCGAGATAGTGGCTGCCCGGGCCGACCTGGCGGATCGCGTCCATCGCCTGGCCGTTCTCGCTGAGGTCGATGCCCTCGGCCATCACCTGCATCATGCCGAGCTGGTCGGTGTCGAGGATGAACTTCTCATAGGAGCTGACCAGGCCGCCTTCGAGCCAGCCGGCGGCGTGCAGCACGAAGTTCACGCCGCCCAGCATGGTCGGCAGCAGGGTGTTCGCGCTCTCGAACGCCGCCTGCGCGTCCGGGGCCTTGGAGCCGCAGAGCGATCCGCCGGAGCGGAACGGCACGCCGAGGCGCCGGGCCAGGGCGGCGGCGCCGTACAGCACCAGCGCCGGCTCCGGCGTGCCGAAGGTCGGTGCGCCCGACTGCATCGAGATCGAGCTGGCGAAGGAGCCGAACACCACCGGCGCGCCGGGGCGGCACAGCTGCGCCGTGGCCATGCCGGCCAGGCTCTCGGCCAGGGTCTGGGTCAGCACGCCGGCGCTGGTCACCGGCGCCATGGCGCCCGCCAGGATGAAGGGGGTGACGATCACCGCCTGGTTGGCGCGGGCATAGGTCTTCAAGGCGCCGAGCATGGTGCCGTCCCACACCATCGGCGAATTGGCGTTGATCAGGCTGATCAGCACGCAGTTCTGGTCGACGAACTGCTCGCCGAACACCAGCCGCGCCATGGCGACCGTGTCCTCCGCCCGCTCCGGCGCCGTGACCGAGCCCATGAAGGGTTTGTCGGAGTATTTGATGTGGGAATAGACCATGTCGAGATGCCGCTTGTTCACCGGCAGGTCGACGGGCTCGCACACGGTGCCGCCGGAATGGTGCATGGCCGGCGTCATGTAGGCGAGCTTCACGAAGTTGCGGAAATCCTCGATCCGGGCGTAGCGGCGGCCCTCGTCGAGGGTGCGGATGAAGGGCGGGCCGTAGACCGGGGCGAAGACGGTGTTGCCGCCGCCGATCTGCACCGTGCGCTCCGGGTTCCGCGCATGCTGGGTGAATTCGCGCGGCGCGGTCGCCTGCACCAGTTGCCGGCACAGGCCGCGCGGGAAGCGGATGCGGGTGCCCTTGACGTCGGCACCGGCCGCCTTCCACAGCTCCAGCGTCTCCTCGTCGTCGCGGAACTCGAGGCCGATCTCCTCCAGCACCGTGTCGGCGTTGTGCTCGATCAGCTCCAGCCCGTCGGTCTTCAGCACCTCGTAGAGCGGGATCTTGCGCGAGATGTATTTCAGCTGCTGCAGCCCACCGCCGCGGCGCAGGGCCCGCCGGGCCTCGGCGCCGCCGCGGCCCCGCCCGCCCGCCCCGCCCCCCCGGCGCCGGGGGGGGGGGCGCCGCGCGGGGGGGG
>NZ_JASATH010000111.1:0-26292 GCF_038440215.1 Inquilinus sp. OTU3971
CAAGACTCCTCCATGCGGCCCGCGGAGCGGCGCCGCATCGCGTTAGAGACGCCGCGGCAGCCGGTCGGGCCGCCGCGGTTCCACTCAAGTGGAGATCAGGCGTGGACCACGGCTGTCGCCGGATCCTGCAGCGCCGGCGAGGATTGCTGCAGGAAGTGCCGGATCAGGTCGCGGGCGCTGATCACCCCGACCAGAGTATGGTCCTCCATCACCGGCACGTGCCGGATGTGGTTCTCGTCCATCAGCCGCAGCACCGTCTCGATGCTGTCGCGCGGCTCGCAGCTGATCACCGTGCGGCCCATGAAGGCCGAGACCGGCATCGACAGCGCCGCGGCGCCATGGGTGGCCAGCGCCCGGGCGACGTCGCGTTCGGAGAACACCCCGACCACGACATTGCCCTCGGTGCGGCACACCTCCTTGACGACCAGGGCGCCGATGATCTCCTTGGTCATCAGCGCGACGGCGGTGGCCACCGTCTCGCCGACGCGGATCATGACGACGCGCGAGTCCTTCTGGCGGAGAATGTCTTCGGCCCTCATTGGCTGGGTTCCTCCTCTGGAAAGCGGCTCTTCCCGGCCGCTCGGACAAGGGTCAGGCCGGCACCAGCGCCGGTGTCCGTTTCGCTTCAGTCGGGGCAGGACGGCTGTAGAGCCCGGCGATCTCGGCGCGCTGCTGCACCAGGGCCAGGACGGTGTCGACCGTCGGGGTCGGCACCCCGACCATGCGGCCGAGCTCCTGGATCACGGTGACCAGCGGATCGATCTCCATCGGCCGGCCGCGATCGAGGTCCTGCAGCATCGAGGTGCGGTGGGCGCCGACGGCGCCGGCGCCGTCCAGCCTCCGCTCGATATCGACGCGGAAATGGACGCCGAGCCGGTCGCCGATCGCCTGCGCCTCGGCCATCATCCGCCGCGCCACGTCTCGGGTGGAGGGGTCGCCGGTGATGACGTCGAGGGTCGCATGGGTCAGGGCGCTGATCGGGTTGAGGCAGAGATTGCCCCAGAGCTTCAGCCAGATCTCGTCGCGGATGTTGTCCCGCACCGGCGCCTGCAGTTCCGCCGCCGTCATCGCCTCGCTCAGGGCGGTGACGCGGGCCGACCGGCTGCCGTCCGGCTCGCCGAGCGGGAACTTGTCGCCGTAGTGATGCTCGACCACGCCGGGCGCCACCACCTCGGTGGCCGGATAGACGATGCAGCCGATGCCGCGCTCCGGCCCCAGCCGCCGCCACTGCACGCCGCCTGGATCCACGGTCTCGATGGTGCGCCCCTCGAGCGCGCCGCCATGGCGGTGGAAGTACCAGTAGGGCAGCCCATTCACCGCGGTGACGACCGCCGTCTCCGGCCCCAGCAGCGGCTGCATCGCCTCGACCACCCCCGGCACCGAATGCGCCTTGAGGCAGATCACGACATAGTCCTGCGGGCCCAGCTCGGCCGGATTGTCGGTGCAGCGGATGCGGGCAGTACGGGTCTCGTCGTCGATCCTGAGGGTCAGGCCGTTCTGGCGCATCGCCTCGAGATGCAGGCCGCGGGCGACGAGGCTGACCTCGACCCCCGCGCGATGGAGCTGGACGCCGAGATAGCCGCCGATGGCCCCGGCGCCATAGATGCAGAGTTTCATGGCCGCGCCTTCCTCCCATTGATTGGAGTCAGGGCCGCTGAGCAGCCGACCGGATCATCGTGGTATACAAAATACCCAATGTCAATCGATCCAAGGGAGGAAAGCTGCGCTGGACTCTCGTCTACGGTATACTTGTGACCAGCGACGCCTAAGGTTATAGGCGAGTTGAACGCCGGCCGTGCAGGCGACAGAAGGGCCTCCGATGAGCTTCCCGCAGATCGACGTCAAGCCGCTCGACACCGAAACGAGCTTCCGGATCAAGGCCTACAAGGCGCTGAAGCAGGCCATCACCGAGATGGACATCTACGGCCATGCCGGCGAGATCAAGCTGGAGGAGCGGCAGCTCAGCGAGATGCTGGGGGTCAGCCGCACCCCGATCCGCGAGGCGATGACGCTCTTGGAGCAGGAGGGATTCGTCCGCTCCGTTCCCCGCCGCGGCATCTTCGTGATCCGCAAGAGCAAGGCCGAGGTGCTGGAGATGGTCACGGTGTGGGCGGCGCTGGAGAGCATGGCCGCCCGCCTGGCCACCCAGGTCGCCACCGACGCCCAGATCCGCAAGCTGCACGACTATGTCGACGTGTTCCACGACCGCAACCCGGAGGAGCATGTCACCGAGTATTCCGAGGCGAACATCGCCTTCCACAAGCAGATCATCCGGATCAGCGGCTGCCAGCTGATCGTCGACATCACCGACAACCTGTTCATCCACATGCGCGGCATCCGCCGAGTGACGATCGGCCAGGACCACCGGGCCCAGCGCTCGGTCGTCGACCACCAGAAGATCGTCGCCGCGCTCGAGGCCCGCGACGCCGACCTGGCCGAGAAGCTGGTGCGCGAGCACACGCTGGGCCTGGCCGAGCATGTGCGCAAGCACGGGGACTTCCTGGACTAAGTCACTCCCCTGCCCCGAGGTCGCCGAAATAGGTCCCGTCCATCGGCACGGCGAGGAAGCGGCGGTTGATCTCCGCCAGCGTCGCTTCGGGGTCGAGGTCGCCGAACAGCTCCGGATGGAGCCATTTCGCCATCGCCTCCGCCGCGGCGACATGGGTGGGGGCGTGGAAGAAGGCGAGCCAGAGCGCGTGGGCGCGCCCGGCGGCGATGGCCGGCAGCTCGCCGAGTCCGGCCTCGCCGCGGATCGCGGCCAGCTGTTCCCGCACCGTGGCCCGGGACACGCCCGGCCCGATCCGGAAATTGCCCGGGCCGGGCAGAAGCGGGCCGCCGGCGGCGATGTAGACATCCGGATTCTGCGCCAGCACGTATTCGAGGCCGAGCTGGCCGGTCGGGCCGGGCACGACCGGCTTGGCGATGTTGTCGCCGCCGGCGAAGTCGATCAGCGTGCCCGCGCCGGAGGCCCCGGCCGACCAGCAGCACTCCCAGCCGCCGGCGCGGGCGTGCAGCAGCACCTTCGGCCGGGCGCCGGGATGCGCGGCCAGGGTCCCGGCGATCCGCCCCATATGGTCTTCATAGAAGCGGATATAGGCCTCGGCGCGCTCTTCCCGCCCGAGCGCGCGGCCGAGCGACCGCAGGCTCGGCACCGTGTTGCGCAGCGGGTCGTCGAAGAAGTCGATGCGGAGCACCGGCACGCCCGCCGCGCCGAGCTGCCGCTCCAGCTCCTCCGCCGGGCCGAACCAGAGCGGCAGGACGACGAGGTCCGGCCTCAGGGCAAGAGTCCGCTCGACGGAGAAGGTCTCCGCGGTGGTCCCGCCCACCAGCGGCAGCCGGTCGATCGCCGGGAAGCGCACCCGGTAGGCCGCGGCGGTGCCGGGATCGAAGCGCACCAGGTTCTCGGCCCACCCGGCGACCAGCGACAGCGGCTCGGGATCGAGCAGCGCCAGCACGGTGATCAGCCCGCCATCGCCCAGCACGACGCGCCGTGCCGGCTGCTTCAGCTCGACCGTGTGGCCGGCGGCGTCGGTCAGAACGATCGGATCGGCCGCCGCCGGCGTTGCGAACAGCCCAATCGCTAGCAGCGCCACCCGCCTCAGCGTAGCGCCGGCGCGCGCCGTCACCACCGGAGCTTCAGGCCGGCGGTGATGGTGCGCCGGGTGCCGTAGAAGCAGGAATGGTCGTCCCAGCAGGAGGCGACGAATTCGCGGTCGAACAGGTTGGAGACGTTGACCGAGACCTGCGTCCCCTCCAGCTCCGGCCGCAGCATGCCGAGATCGTAGCGCAGGCCCAGGTCGAACAGGGTGACGTCCGGCACCTTCAGGGTGTTCCCGGCATTGCCGTAGGACGAGCCGATGTAGCGCACGCCGGCGCCGAGCGAGAGGCCATCCAAGGCCCCGTCGGTGACGGCGTAGTCGGCCCAGAGCGAGGCCAGCCGGTCCGGCACGCCGTAGGGCCGCTTGTCCTTGAAGTTGGTGCTCTTGGTGTTGACGATGTCGAGCACGGTGAGCGAGCCGAGCAGGCTCAGATTCTCGGTCACCCTGGCATGGGCCTCGAGCTCGACGCCACGCGACCGGACCTCGCCGGTCTGGATGCTGGCATAGGGGTGCGTCGGGTCTGGGTCGGCGGTCTTGACGTTGGTCTGGGTGATGTCGAACAGGGCGACGGTGAAGAAGCCGGTGAACCAGTCCGGCTGGTATTTCACCCCGACCTCGTACTGCTCGGCCGTGCTGGCCTTGAACGGCTGGCCGAAGAAGTCGGTGCCGCTCACCGGCTCGAACGAGGTCGAATAGCTGGCATAGGGGGCGATCCCGTTGTCGAACTCGTAGACCAGGCCCGCCCGCCAGGTGACGGCGCCGTCCGCCTGGTGGCTCGAGGTCAGCGTGCCGGTCGAGACGGTGCGGCTGTCGGTCTCGGTTTCGGCCCAGTCGCCCCGCACGCCCAGCAGCAGGGAGAGGCCGCCCCACTTCATCTGCTCCTGTGCGTAGAACCCGACCTGGTCCAGCGTCTGCCGCGTGTCGCTGTCCAGCGCCGGCATCACGATGTCCTGGCGACGGTCCGGGTGGAGAACGTCCAGCGACGGCGCGCTGCCGTAGCCGGTCAGGGCTTTCGCACCGTTGTGCCGGTAGTCGATGCCGAACAGCGCCGTGTGCTCGACCTCCCCGGTCGAGAAGCGCAGCAGCGCCTGGTTGTCGAGCGCGATGCCGTCGAAGGATTCCTCGGACGCGACCGTGCTCCGGGCCAGCGAGGTCGGGCCGTCATAGTTGTTCTCGTACACCGACCGGTAGTCGAAATCGGCGTGCATGTAGCGGAAGTTCTGGCGCAGCGTCAGCACGTCGCCGGCCTCGTGCTCCAGCTCGTAGCCGACCGAGTACTGCGTCCGCTCCGACCGGTCGAAGCCGGTGTCGCCCTCGAAGAAGCTGGTCGGGAACCGGCCCCACGACGCGCGCTTCACCGTGCCCTCATAGGGCAGGTAGTTGAAGGCGCCGGCGGCCGGATCGTACTGGTAGCTGCCGAGGAGCGTCAGGCTGGTGTCCTCGTTCGGCGTCCAGGTGATCGCGGGCGCGACCGAGACCCGCTGGTCCTGGGTGTCGGCGACCTGGGTGCCGGAATCGCGGCCGAGCGCGGTGAGGCGGTAGAGCAGCGAGCCGTCCTCGGTCAGCGGGCCGCCGAGATCGAGCCCTCCCTGCAGGCGGTCGAAGCTGCCGTATTCCAGGTCGATCTCGTGCAACGGCTCCGCGGTCGGCCGCTTGCTCCACAGGTTGACCACACCGCCCGGGTTCACACTGCCGTAGAGGATCGAGGACGGGCCGCGCAGGATCTCGACCCGCTCCAGCATGTAGGGATCGATCGCGGGCGAGATGTAGTAGACGCCGCGCGGCAGCCGCAGCCCGTCCATCAGCCCGACGAAGTTGGCGTCGGCGCCGCCGGGGGAGCCGAAACCGCGGATGTTCGGATAGTCGTAGCGGCCGGGACGCGTCTCCGGTGCCACGCCGGACGTGTAGCGCAGCGCCTGCGAGACCGACTGCACCTTCTGGTCGTCCATCTGCCGGCGGGTGATGACCGAGACGGATTGCGGCGTCTCGATCAGCGGCGTGCCGGTCTTGGTCCCGGTCCGCGACTCCTCGGCGACATAGCCGTCGGTGGCGCCGAAGAAGCCGGCGCCCTGGACGATGATCGGGTCGAGCGCCAGGCCGCCATCCGCCGATGCATCGGCTGCGGGTGCCGGGCGCTGGATCGAGACGGTGTTGGCCGCGGTCAGGCGCCAGGTGACGCCCGTCCCGGACAGCAGCCGCGCCAGCGCCTCCGCAGCCGGCAGGCTACCACGCACGCCCGGCGAGGCCAGGCCCTGCAGGTCCGCCGATGCGTAGGCCAGTTGCATGCCCGACTGGTCGGCGAACTGGCGCAGCGCCCCCGCCAGCGGCTGGCGGGGGATGTCGAAGCTCCGCGCTGCGGCGGACGAGGCAGACTGTGCCCAGGCCGGCGCCGCCGCGGTCAGGATCAGCAGGACGCTCAACGCGGTCGCGGCCAGCAAGGACCGCAGCACCCGATGCGGCCAACCCTGCGGCACCGCCCGCCGCCCCTGGATTTCAGACATTCTTCCCCCGCCCCGCTTGCAATTCAGAATCATACGCATTCCGGACTGTCCAAGAGCCCGGACGGGCCGATCGGGGCCCTTCACTGGAGAGACGCGCGAGGTGGCGGCTTGCCTATAGGATCAGGTCGGATTTTTTAGCCGATGACGATCAGCACGCCCGGAACGCGGCGCAGCGGCAGCCCCTGGGTCTCGGCCAGGGCCGCCAGCGCGGCCTGGGCCTCGCGGATCGAGAAGACGCCGCCGACGGGCTCTGCCGCGCGGCCGCGGTCGGCCAGCACCACCCGCTCGGGCACGTAGCGGCCGAGCTCGGCCACCGCCTCGGCGAAAGGCTTGCCGTCGAACACGATGCGGCCCGCCCGCCAGGCCAGGGCGGCGCCGAGATCGACCGCGGCGACGCGGCCCGGCGCCGATCCCTCCCGGTACCGGGCCTGCTGCCCCGCAGCGAGATCGACGGCGCCGGCCGGCGGCATCGGCGCTGCCGCGGCGGCCGGCCCGAAGACCCCGGCCCGCCCCTCCGCCACCGTCACGGTCGCATCCTCTTCGACGGCGCGAACGGCGAAGACCGCGCCCTCGGTCTCGGTGTTGCCGCCCAGCGCGGCCACGCGGAACGGCGCCGCGGCGTCGCGCCGGGCCTCGAACAGCGCCTCGCCCTGCAGCAGCGCGACGAGGCGCAGCCCGGGGCGGAAGCCGAGCGCGATGGCGCTGTCGGTGTTCAACAGCACGGCGGAGCCGTCCGGCAGCGCGACCCGCGCCTGCTCGCCGATGCCGGTGCGGTGGTCGGCCCGCCACAGCAGCGCCAGCCGCGGCGCCAGAGCGACCCCGGCCACGCCGGCGGCCAGCGCCGCGCCACCACCGAGAACCGCCCGGCGGCCGATGCTCCTCCGCCCGGACCGGGCCGTCGCGATCGATGGAGTCTCGGGAGCCAGCGCCTGCAGCTGCCGCCAGAAGGCACGCTCCCGCGCGAAGGCGCGATCATGCGCCGGCGATGCCGCCTGCCAGGCCCGGAACGCGGCGAGGTCCGCCTCGGTCGCAGTGCCGGAGGCGAGCCGGACCACCCAGTCACGCGCGTCCTTGGTGATGCGGGTCTCGGTGTCGTCGGTGTCCATCGGCTCGCGGCGGCAGGCGGGGGCGATTCCCCTTCTACTCCCTAGACGTGCGAGAGGGCGATTTGCCTCAACCGGCCAGGCTGTCGCGCAGCTCCGACAGCCGCTCGAGCACGCGGCGGATATGGTAGTAGACCGTGGTCTCGGACACGCCCAGCTCGCGCGCGATCTGACGATGGGTCCTGCCCTCGAAGCGGTTCATCAGGAAGACCCGCCGGCTCTGCTCCGGCATCTCGGCCAGCGCCTTCTCCAGCGCCGCCACCGTCTCCCGGCCGATGGCGATGCGCTCCGGCGACATCTCGTCGGCGCCGTCCCACAGCAGGTCGTGCAGCTCCTGGTCGATCGCCGCCCGCCGGCGTTCCTTGCGCAGATGGTCGATCGCGGCGTTGCGCACCGTGCGGCGGACATAGGCCTGCGGATTCTCCACCGCCCCGTCCGGGCCGAGCTCGGCCAGCCTGACCCAGGCGTCCTGCAGGATGTCGGCGGAGCGCGCACGGCAGCGCACCCGGCCCTGCAGGCCGGCCTCCATGCGGGGCGCCTCGGCCCCGAAGGCGTCCAGGATCCGAGACAGCTTCCTCACGACACCTCGCGGCCCGCATTGAACGCAGCGAATGTATCGATAATGCAACACATTCTCAACTGGAAGCCAGCGTTCGGCTCGCTCCATGTCGGCGGCCTGCAGCAGCGCGGTATAGGACGGCCGGTACAGCGGATCGCCGGCGGCGATCTTCGCCAGCGCCTGCTCGATCTTGGCCGGGTCGTAGGTGAACCTGGGCCGTGGCCGCCGCTGCCGCCAGGAACAAGGCAAGGATAGTGCAGGCGAACGCCGCAGCGCGCATGGCCGAATCCCCCCGGTCGGATGTTCATCCTACCGAGTAGATAGCGACCGTGTCTTCAGCCCAATCCTTTTCTATCCGACACACCAACTTGACGACGCTGGTGTCTGGCACGTTGCCCTCACGTTTAATTCAGCTTATGCTTACAATTGTTGCGTCAAAATTCCATCGAATTGCTTTGAATTCCGTTTCCAGCGACTTGATTTTTGGATCCAGCAGGGCGCTGGCGGATTGCTTTCAGGAGAACGACGATGATTTCACTTCAGATTTTGCAACAGCTGTTCCCCAAGGGCCGCCAGGATATGCTGCAGGCGTTCGCCAGCCAGGCCGACTCCGTGCTCGCCGATTTCGGCATCTCCAACACGACCAACCGGCTGCAGTTCTTCCTGGCGCAGATCGGCCATGAATCCGGCGGCCTCACCGTCGTCGAGGAAAATCTGAACTACAGCGCCCAGCGGCTGACCCAGGTCTGGCCATCGCGCTTCCCCACCCTGGGCTCGGCCCAGCCCTTCGCCAACAACCCGCAGGCGCTGGCCAACAAGGTCTATGCCAACCGCATGGGCAACGGCACCCCGGACTCGGGCGACGGCTGGAACTACCGGGGCCGGGGATACATCCAGATCACCGGCCGCGACGGCTACCGCAATGTCGGCGCCGCCATCGGGATCGACCTGGTGAACAATCCGGACCTGGCCGCCACACCGGCGGATGCGCTGCCCGTCGCCTGCGGCTTCTGGAAATGGAAGAGCATCAATGCGGCCTGCGACGAGGGCGACTTCGTCAAGGTGACGCGCCTGATCAACGGCGGCACGGTCGGCCTGGCCGATCGGGAAGCCTGGCTGGCAAAGGTGCGGGCGGTCCTCAAGCCCGCCTCCGGCACCCCACCCGCGACGAGCGCGCCGTCGACGAAGGACGACATCCGCAGGGTCCAGCTGGCGCTGCAGAGCCGCGGGTTCCCCTCGCTGACGGCCGACGGCATCATGGGCCCGAAGACCAGCGCCGCGATCGACACGTTCCGGCGCAGCAACGGCCTGCCGCCGGGATCGATCGACGCCGCGCTGAAGCAGGCCCTGAACATCTCCTGATCCGGCCCGGGCGCCGTCATGCCTCGGCGGCGTCGTCACCTCCGCCGAGGCATGGCAGTCCTCGAAGATGCGGGCCAGGATCATCGAGAAGGCGGTGTCGTCGTCCGGCTTGAAGAACCGGCCGTCATCCTCGCTGAGATAGAATTCCAGCTCGCCGATATGGCTGCGGATCTGCGCTTCGGTCCAGTTCTCCAGCGGCGCTCCGAAGCGGACGCCGATGCATTTGCCCAGCCATCCGGCATAGAGCCGGCCGGAATCATCCCAGCGCCCCGGCGGCGCGCAGGCCATCGATCTCCTCGGCCGAGAAGCCGGCCCGGCGCAGCACGTCCTCGGCGTCGGCGCCCGGCTCCGGCGCCAGGCGGCGGATCGCGCCGGGCGTGGCCGACAGGCGCGGCAGGACATTGTGCACCGGCAGGGGGCCTAGATCCGGGTCGGGGATCGACACCACCACCTCGCGCTCGATCACATGATCGTCGGCCATGAAGTCTGCGATGTCGTGCACCGGGCCGACGGTGATGCCCTCGGTCCGGAAGATCGACAGCGCCGTGTCGCGGTCGCGGGCGCCGATCCATTCGCCGATGACGGCGTCCAGCACCACCCGGTTGCGCACCCGGTCGGCATTGGTGGCGAAGCGCGGGTCTCGCGCCAAATCGTCGCCGCCGACCAGCAGCAGGATGCGCTTGGCCATGCGGTCGGTGGAGCCGGACATGGCGATCCAGCGGCCGTCTCGGGTCTTGTAGACATTGCGCGGCGCACTGTTGCCCGAGGCGCTGCCGGTGCGCTCCTTGACCTGGCCGGTGACGGCGTAGCTGCCGGCCTCCGGCCCCAGCACGGAATACATCGCCTCCAGCAGCGACAGGTCGATCACCTGGCCGCGCGCCATGCCGCGGTCGCGGGCCCGCAGCGCCGCCAGCACGGCCTTGGCGCCGTGCAGCCCGGCGATCATGTCGGCCAGGGCCAAGGGCGGCAGCACCGGCTCGCGGTCGGCGAAGCCGTTGCGCGAGGCGAAGCCGGACATCGCCTCGACCAGCGTGCCGAAGCCGGGCAGCCGGCTGGCCGGGCCGGTCTGGCCGAAGCCGGAGATGCGCACCAGGATCAGGTCCGGCGCCATCGCCTGCAGCCGCTCCGGCGCCAGCCCCATCTCCTCCAGCACGCCGGGCCGGAAGTTCTCGATCATGACGTCGGCGGTCGGGATCAGCCGCTCCAGCGCCGCCATCCCCTCCGGCTTGCGCAGGTCGAGCACGACCGACAGCTTGTTGCGCGACAGCTCCTTCCAATAGAGGCTGTGGCCCTTCACCTGCCAATCGCGCAGCGGGTCGCCGCCCGGCGGCTCGACCTTGATCACCTCGGCGCCGAAATCCGCCAGCTCCAGCCCCAGCGCGTTGCCGGCGACGACGCGGGAGAGGTCGAGCACACGGATGCCGGACAGTGGCCCGTCGCGCTCCGGCTCGATGCGGGCGGGCCGCGCCTCAGCCATTTGCCGCCTCGTGGATCTCGATCACCCCGGCCTGCATCCGCCCGGCCGAGGGCAGCCGCAGCCCGGCCATGCCATACTTCAGCGCGTCGTCGCGGGCCTCGAGCAGCACCTTGCCGTCGACCGACAGGGTCAGCCGGTCGCCCACCGCCGACAGCGCCAGGCTGTAGGTCCGGCCGAGCTCGCGCCGGAACGGCGCCCGGGCCAGCACGGTCTCGCCGAAGTCGCGGCGGATGATCGCCACCTCCTCGGCCGAGACGAAGCCAGCGGCGTAGCAGCGCTCATTGCCCTGGCCGCGGGCGCAGACCAGCTGCCCCTCCCCCGCCAGCGGCGTGATCTCGGCCGTCACGGTCAGGTCGCGGGCGTAGAGATGGCCGGTCCACAGGTCGGCGTCGGATGCCGTGAGGGCGTGGATGCGGCCGTCCTCGATCTTCCAGACGCCGCGGTTCCAGGTGCAGCGCGTGATGCCGCCCCACTCATTGGCCTCGATCCGGGGGTCGAGCCGGGCCGAGCCGGCACCGGAGACGGTGAACTCGTCGATGAAGATCCGGCCGAGGAACTTCAGCCGGCCGAAATACTCGACCTTGATGCCGATCTCGTCGACCGCCTCGCCGCCCGTCTCCGGCACGGTGAAGCGCAGCTCCTGCCACGCCCCGGCCGGCGGCTGGGTCCAGGCGCCGATCTCGTCGATGCTGCCGCTCATCGCCCGGCGGACATAGGGCACGATGCGGAGATGGCCGTCGCCCTCCCAGGGGTCGAGCCACAGGCGCAGCACCGCCTCCTGCCCGGTCGCCACCACCGGCGAGAACATCGGCCGGTAGCGCTCGTCGTCGAAGTCGCTGCGGCGGTAGAAGGGCTTCCAGAAGATCCGGCCGCCATCGCCGCGCTCCAGCCGGTCCAGCAGGGCGCAGAGCGCGCCGCGGCCGGTGGCCTTGCGCTCGTCCGACCAGGACAAGGCGATGCGGTTGTCGGGCTCGGTGCGGAAGCCATGGGTCGACCCGGGCAGGTCGAAGTCGAAGCGCAGGCCGCGCCGCTCCATGTCCGCGACCCAGTCCGCCGGCGGCTCCTCCCCCGCCAGGCGGTGGGCCAGCACCGCCAGCTCGCGGCAGAAGCTGGGGATGTCGACGATGTTGAGCGACCCGGTGATGCCGGAGGCGACGATGCCGTCATTGATCGGCTTGCGGTAATGCGGCGCGACCCCGGCGATGCCGGCCAGCGTGCCGACGATGGCCCCGGCATTGCCGGCGTTGCAGTCGGTGTCCCAGCCGCCCATGGTCGCGATCTCGACCGTGCGCGACAGGTCGCCCTGGCCGTACAGCAGCGCCAGGATCAGCAGGCCGGCATTCGGGATGATGTGGCAGACGCCGGGATAGCGGTCATAGCCGAACTCGCTCTCCAGCATCCGCCGGCAGGCGCGCCAGTCCTTCGGCTTCACCCGGTGCAGGGCCTGCACCGCATGGGCGACGCGGGCGTATTCGCTGCCGGCCGGGATGGTGGCGAGGCCGGCCTCCACCACCTCCTCGATCGTCTCCGCGACGAAGGCCTTGGCGATGGCGGCGGCGACAAAGCGGGCGCCATAGAGGCCGTTGCCGTCATGCGAGACGCTGGCGGCGCGGGCGGCCAGGTCGGCGGCGCGGGCCGGGTCGCCCGGGCACACCCAGCCCCAGGAATCGACGAAGATCTGGCCGCCGATCTGCTCGGCGATCACCGCGCCGTTGCGGGCGATCGAGCCGGATTCGGGCGCCGGGATGCCGGATTGGAGATTGGCGAAGGCGGTGTGCTCGGTCGAGATGCCGTAGCCGCCCCACCAGAACATGCCGTGCAGCTCGGCGGCGTAGTTCAGCCAGGTGCGGCCGACATCCTGCGGCGACGGGTCCAGCCCGAAATCGCGCAGCGCCCGGATGAAATAGACCGGCCCGTTGGTGTCGTCATCGGCGGCGAAGTTCTTGAAGTCGCGCAGATAGCCGGTGATCTCGCCATAGGTCTTGTCGATCCGGTCCCAGGTCCAGATCGTCGGCTCGACCGGGGCGCCGAGGCGCACGCCGATGGCCTTGCCGAGGAAGCCGGCATAGATGCGGTCGATTGTGTCGGTGGGCAGGGGCATTCCGGGGCCTTGGTCTTCGGGCGGGTCAGCGGCCGGCGGCGGCGCGGGCCGGCTGGGCGGGGTCGGCGGTCAGCGCCAGGCGCTGGGCGTCGCGCCGGCGGGTGCGGTCGAGATCGGCGGCCAGCATGGCGGCGGCGGTCTCGTGGAAGCGGTCGGCCTCGGCCGCCAGGGTGAAGCGGTTGGCACGGTCCAACAGGTCGCGATCGGCCGGGTCGATCACCGCCTCGCCATGCATGGCGCCGAGGATGGCGCCGGCCATGCAGCCGATGGAATCGGTGTCGCGGCCGGAGTTGACGCCGGCCACGATCGCCTCCCGGAAGTCGCCGTCATGGATCAGGCAGAAGCCCAGAGCCATCGGCAACTCCTCGATCGCCCGCAGGCGCGACGGGGTGTAGTCGTTGGTCGGCAGCCCCGCCGTTTCCACCCGGCGATGGACGTTGTCGCCCATGCTGGAGTAGCGGCCGATGAGCGACTGGAACTCCGCCGTCACCAGGGCATGGTCGGCACGATGGGGCCGAAGCCGCCGCGCCGCCTCGGCGATGTCGGCGATCGCGCCCCGGGTGCCGTCCTTGGCCAGGGCGATGGCGGTGTCGACCACCGCCTCGATCGTCGTGCCCGGCACCATGGCGGCGGCGACGCAGGCGGCCATCACCCCCGCCGCCTCCAGCCCGTAGCTGTGCTGGTGCCCAGCAGCGAGGTCGACCGCCTCGTCATAGGCTGCCTTCGGGTCGCAGGCGTTCACCGCCCCGACCGGGGCGATGTACATGGCGGCGCCGCAATTGACCATGTTGCCGATGCCGCCCTCGCGCGGGTCGCAGCTGGTCAGCTGGTGGCGCTGGAAGATCCACTTCTCCGGGTAGAACAGCCGCTCGATCAGCATGGTCTCGCGCTGCATCTCGGGGATCCAGCGCGGCGTCCAGGCGATCTGGCGGACCATGCCGCCGGCCATGTCCCAGGCGTCGAGATGGCGGCCGGCCTCCTCATAGACCGCCATCAGGCACAGCGTCATCAGCGTGTCGTCGGTGACGATGCCATGGCCGCGGATGCGGCCGCCGCGCTCCGCGTCGGGCAGCGCCATGCGGTGCCAGTCGACGTCCAGCGAGGTGACCCGGCCGTAGCGCTGCCGGATCTCGGCCGCGGACAGCTTCTCGATCGTGGCGCCCATGGCGTCGCCGAAAGCGACGCCATGCAGCATGCCCCGGATCCGGCCCCTGAGCGAGAGACCCGCGTCAGTTCGTTCCATTCAGCTTGGTCCTCGCATATTCGGTGATCTCGGCGCCGCCCTTGGCGTTCCACTCGGCGACGTAGTCGTCCCATTTGTCGATCGGCAGCTCGCCGGAGATGAACTTCCAGACATAGCTGCGATACACGTTCTCCGCCGCGTCCAGCCGGGCGGTGTATTCGCTCGGGAAGCCGAAGCTGTCGTCCGGCGCATAGTATTTCTGGGCCAGCGCGATCGACTTCTCGGCCTGCTCCGACAGCAGCGGCACCGGCGGCTTCCAGGCATCCGGCTGGTCGATGATGAAGCGCGGATACCAGGTCGACATCTTGGCGGTGATCTTGACGGCGCCGCCGTCCTTGACCCACTGCTCGCCCTCGAAGCCCATGCGGTCGATCGCCTGGCCCTCGGGGCTGGCCATGAAGTCCATCAGGGCGACCACGTCCTCCTTGTGCTCGGAGATGGCGGACATGGCGAAGCCGCGGCTCTCTCGGCTGACGTCAACCGCGCGCAACCCCTGCCCGCCCGGGCCCTTCGGCGGGTCCAGCGGCACCAGGGTCGTGCCCGGATGCACCTGGCGCATCTTGCCCTGGTAGATATCCATGTTGACGCCGACCACGCCGAGGATCACCCCGACACGGCCGGAGTAGAACTTGTCCTCGCGGGTGTCCCATTTGGTGGTGATGAAGTCGGGGTCCAGCAGCCCTTCCGCGAGCAGCTTGCGGTAATAGGCGATCTTGTCGCGCTCCTGCGGCGAGACGCGGGAATGGATCCACTGGCCGGAGGCGTCCTTCAGCCAGGTGGCGCTGACGCCGAAGGCCTGGTTGAAGATCTCGTCCAGCTCGTCGGTGGCGCCGGCCGGCGGAATGGTGGCCACCGTGATGCCGTAGGTGTCCTTCTTGCCGTTGCCGTCGAGGTCGGAGTCGACGATCTTGCGGAACATCGCCTCCCAGTCCTCGAGCGTCTGCGGCGCCGGCAGGCCGGTCTTCTCCAGCCAGTCCTGGCGCATCACCCCGACCTTGGCGCGCACCGGGAACGGGTAGATCAGATAGGGATAGTTCTCGAGCCGCGGCTTGTTGTGCGCCCACAGCGCCTGCTTCAGGTTCGGCGCCTTGTCCAGCCAGGGCCGCCAGTCTTCGAGCAGGCCCTGCTCGACGATCTTCTGGTCGCCGCCCTGGAAATAGATCAGGTCGGGGATGTCGCCCGACAGCAGCATCAGCGACAGCTTGTCGGCATAGCCGCCGGGTGGCACGTCGACCAGGTCGATCTTCACCGGATGGCCCTTGGCCGCCATGCCGGCCTCGATCGCGCCGACCAGCTTGACGTCGTCCGGGTTCGACTTGGTGAAGTCCTTGCTGACGACGCGGAGGGTCACCGGGTCGTCGGCCTGCGCCGGCTGGACCGCCAGGGCGGCGGCGAACACCAGGGCCAGCGCCGGCCCCAGAAGCATCTTGCTCATTGCGTCTCCTCCTCGACTTTCTGTTTTGTCGGCCGATGCGCGAGTCATCCTTTCACGGCCCCGCTCATCGTGCCTTTCGTGAAGAACTTCAGGATCAGCGGATAGATCGCCAGCACCGGGATCAGGGTCAGGATGATCATCCCGGCCTTCAGCGCCCGGAGATCGATCTGGCTGCCGCCGGTGTACTGGTTCATGGCGTCCAGCCCGACCATCAGCGACTTGTCGCCCTCGACCACGAACTGGCGCAGCACCACCTGCAGCGGCCACATCTTCGGGTCGTTCAGATAGATCATCGCCCGGAAATACTCGTTCCAGTGCAGCACGGTGTAGAACAGGGTGATGGTGGCGATCGCCGGCAGCGCCAAGGGCGTCACCACGTACCAGAGGGTCTGCAAGGGCGAGGCGCCCTCGATCTCGGCCGCCTCCATCAGCTCCTTCGGGATCTCCTCGAAGAAGCGGATCAGCACGATCAGGTACCAGGCGAAGACGCCGCGATAGAGGATCACCGACCAGTAGGAGTTGAGCAGGCCGAGCTGCTTCATCACCAGGTAGTCCGGCACCACTCCGGGCTCGAACACCACGGTGACCAGGATGAAGACCAGGATCGCCCGCCGCCCCGGCAGCCCCTCGCGCGACAGGGCCCAGGCCATCAGCGTGGTGGCGACGACGTTGATCACCGTGCCGGCGATGGTGATCAGGAGGCTGTTGGCCAGGCCGCTCAGCACCTGAGGATGGGTCAGCAGCACCTGCCAGACGTCGAGCGAGAAGCCGTGCGGCAGCACGGCCAGGCCGCTCATCCCCGGCACCTCGGCGCTGTCGGACAGGGACACGGCCAGGAGATTCAGGATCGGCTGGACCGTCACCACCACCATCAGCAGCAGGGTCGAGCAGATGATGGCGTATTCGATGCGCTCGAACGGGGTGCGCCGGATGCGGCTTGCGGCCATCACCACACCCCCTTGCCGGTGACGCGCTTGGCGACAAAATGGGCGGCCAGGATCATGGCCATGCCGATCACCGCCTTGAACACCCCGGCGGCGGTGGCATAGGCGTATTCGCCGCCGACCAGGCCCATGCGGTAGACATAGGTGTCGAGGATGTCGATCCGGTCGCGGATCGCATCGTTGGAGAAGTTGAACACCTGGTCGAAGCCGGCGCTCATGAAGGCGCCGAGATTGAGGATGAACACCGTCGCCATGGTCGGCACCAGGGCCGGCAGGGTGACGTTCCAGATCTTGCGCCAGCGGCCGGCGCCGTCGATCGTCGCGGCGTCGTAGAGCTGCGGGTCGATCGCCATCACGGCGGCGAGGAACAGCAGCGAATCCCAACCGGCGCTGCGCCACATCTCGGAGAAGACCAGGACCCAGAGGATCGAGCCCTCCGAGGTCATGAACGGCACCGGCGCGAAGCCGAACAGACCCAGGATGTCGTTGACCGTGCCGTCGGTCGGCGACAGCACGGCGATGAACACGCCGGCGATGACGATCCAGGACAGGAAATGCGGCAGGTAGATCGCCGACTGCACGAAGCGGCGGTAGCGCCGGCCCTGCACCTCGTTGACCAAGAGGGCCACGATCACCGGCACCGGGAACAGGATGACCAGCTTCATGGCGCTGATCAGCACCGTGTTCCCCAGCACTTGATAGAACACCGGGCTGTCGAACAGCGCCCGGAAATGCTTCAGCCCGACCCAGATGCTGGGGCCGATGATGCGATAGTCCTGGAAGGCCAGCTTGGCCTGCCAGATCGGCAGGTAGTGGAAGACCACGAAGTAGAGCAGGCCCGGCAGCAGCATCAGGTAGTAGCCGCGCCAGCGCCAGACCCGCCGCAGGCCGGACTGGCGGGTGGTCTTGGGAACGTTCCCAGCGAGCGGTTGGGCCAAGCCGGAGGTGCTGTGATCGAGGCCGGTCATGTCAGGCGCTCTTCTTCCGGACAGTGCGCAGGGCCGGCGGCGGGGCGGCGACCGAAGCGCGCTCGACCACCCGGCAGGGCAGCACCGTGTGGACGATCTCGGCCTCACCGTCGATCTCGGCCTGCAGCAGGCGCATCGCCTGGATGCCCATGTCGTAGCGCGGCTTGTCGACCGTGGTCAGCCCTGGATCGGTGAAGCTGCCGGCCTCGACCCCGTCCATGCCCATGATCGAGATGTCGCGCGGGCAGGCCAGGCCGGCGGTGCGGGCGGCCAGGATGGCGCCGACCGCCATCAGGTCGTTGGCGGCGAAGACCGCGGTCATCCGCCGGCCTTCCCGCTCGATCAGCCGGCGCGTTGCCGCCAGTCCGGAATCCGCGGTGTAATCGCCCTCGTCCATCGGCAGGGACGCGGGATCGAAGCCGTGGCGCTGCCAATGCGCCTGCGCCTCGGTGACGAAGCGGGTGCGGGCGACGCGCCGGTCGCGGCCGTTGATCAGGCCGATATGGCGGTGCCCGGCGGCGATCAGGTAGTCGAGTGCCAGGCGCACGCCCTGGGCCACGTCGCTGCGCACGCTGGAGAATTCCGGGAAGCGCTCGCCCGAGGAACCGATCACCACCACCGGCGCCTCGGTCTGGCGCAACAGGCTGCGGTCGTCGGTCGCCGGATTGAGAATGATGCCGTCGACCCGGGCCTGGCGCAGGGCCTGCAGGTGGCGACGCTCCCGCTCCGCATCCCAGTCCGAGCTGAAGATCAAGAGCGACCGCTTCTCCGCCTCCGCCTGGTCCTGGGCGCCGCGGGCGAGGTCGGCCCAGAACGGGTTGGAGATGTCGGGGATGACCAGGCCCATCATGCGGCTGCGGCCGGTGCGCAGGCCGAAGGCCAGGTGGTTGCGCTCATAGCCGGACTGGCGCACCGCCTCCTCCACTCGCTGGCGGGTCTCGGCATGGACCGCGCCGACGCCGGACAGCACCCGCGCCACCGTCGTCTTCGACACGCCGGACAGGCGGGCGACATCGATGATCGTTGGCTGGCGCTTGCCGTTCAAAGGCGTCTCCCGGGTGGAGCGTTGCCCTGCCTCTCGGACAGGTTGTGTGGGAACGTTACCAATTCCCATCTCTTCCCGTCAAGCGGGCATCGCGGACGGCGATCATGCCGCAATCATTTCGGCTTCGGAAAGACTATTTTCCCAGATCGGAAAATATCCGCGAACGGGCCGGAACCGGACCGCGCAGCCGCTATTGACGCTGATGAGGCTGCGATGCGGGCGCGTTTCCGCCGCGACCGGCCTGGCGAGTTCCCGAGACCAGCGGGCGCAGCCGTCCCGGTGCGCCCCGCCGTAGACAGGATGGAATACTTCGGCTTGCAGCGAAGCGATTTCTTTTGCCTGACAATAATTTCAGCACAAAACGGCACGTGAATATCAGAATCGGACAACATGGAAAGATCGTTCCAATTTACAAAACTTTCACATCTGTTGACACGAATCGCAGTGCAGGTCGGAACGAAAGGGTCATAATGGCTCTAATACTAAAGATGGAGGTGGTGGATGAGCGACGATCGCGACGAGCAGATCCGGCGCCGCGCCTATGAGATCTGGGAGGCGCTGGGCCGCCCCGAAGGCGGGCAGCAGCAGCATTGGGCGCAGGCCGAGGCGGAGATCCTGGCCGATGAATGCACGGGCACCGGGAGCGCCCCGGAAGGGGCGGAGGGGCTGGACCCCGATGGCACACCGAAGCGGGGCTGACCGGACGCCGCTCCTGCGGCCGGAGGGCGGGCGATGACCCCACCGGTCGCCGCCCGCGCCGCGCCGGCGCCGCAGCCCGAGCGCACTGCCCACGCCATGCCCTTCGGCGCCGAGCTGCGCCCGGACGGCGGCACCCGATTCCGCCTGTGGGCGCCCGATGCCGCGGCGGTGACCCTGCTGCTCGGCCAGGACGGCGCGCCCCTGCCGCTGGAGCCGCTGGACGATGGCTGGTTCGGCCGCACCGTGACGGGTGCGCCGGCGGGCACGCCCTACCGCTACCGCCTGGCCGACGGCACGGACGTGCCGGACCCGGCCTCGCGCGCCCAGCAAGGCGGCCCCTTCGGCCCGTCCCTGGTCTGCGACCCACGGGCCTATGACTGGCAGGCGGCGGGCTGGCGCGGCCGGCCGTGGCACGAGGCGGTGGTCTACGAGCTGCATTGCGGCGCCATCGGCCGGCCCGGCGGCTTCGCGGCGGTGGAGCGGCGGCTCGACCATCTCGCCGGACTCGGCGTCACCGTGATCGAGCTGATGCCGGTCGCTGATTTCCCCGGATCGCGCGGCTGGGGCTATGACGGGGTGCTGCCCTTCGCCCCGGCCTCGATCTACGGCACGCCGGACGACCTGAAGCGCCTGGTCGACGCGGCGCATCGGCGCGGGCTGATGATGCTGTTGGACGTCGTCTACAACCATTTCGGACCGGCCGGGAACTTCCTGCCGCTCTACGCCGGATCCTTCTTCGACGCGGACCGGCCCACCCCCTGGGGCCCGGCGATCGACTTCCGCCGGCCGCAGGTGCGCGCGTACTTCCGCCACAACGCGCTCTATTGGCTGGAGGAGTTCCGCTTCGACGGGCTGCGCCTGGACGCGGTGCATGCGATCCGGGACGACAGCCGCCCCGACATCCTGACCGAGATCGCCGGCGCCGCCCGCGCCGCCTTCCCCGACCGGCACATCCACCTGGTGCTGGAGAACGACCGCAACGAGGCGCGGCGGCTGCTCGGCACGCCCGGCCCGGCGGGATGCTACGACGCGCAGTGGAACGACGATGTCCACCACGCCGCCCATGTCGCCCTGACCGGCGAGGCCGACGGCTACTACGCCGACTACGCCAACGCCCCGGTGGTCCGGCTGGGCCGGGCCCTGGCCGAAGGCTTCGTCTACCAGGGCGACTGGTCGGAGCGGCGCCGGGCCCCGCGCGGCCAGCCCAGCGCCCATCTGCCGCCGACCGCCTTCGTCAACTTCCTGCAGAACCACGACCAGATTGGCAACCGCGCCCTCGGCGACCGGCTGACCGCCCTGGCCGAGCCGGCAGCGGTCGAGGCGATGACCGCGGTGCTGCTGCTGGCGCCGCAGATCCCGCTGCTGTTCATGGGCGAGGAATGGGGCAGCCGCCAGCCCTTCCCGTTCTTCTGCGACTTCGAGGGCGCGCTGGCCGACGCGGTGCGCCGCGGCCGGCGCGAGGAGTTCGCGTCCTTCGCCGGCTTCGCCGACGCGGCCGAGACTCTGCCCGACGCGCTCGACCCCGCCACCTTCGAGGCCGCGGTGCTGCAGCAGCCCGACGACGGCGAGGCCTCCCGCCGGCTGGAACTGGTGCGCCGGCTGCTGCAGCTGCGGCAGCAAAGGGTGGTGCCGCTGCTGGCGCCGCGCCGGATCGGCCCCGGCATCGACCGCAGCCGCGGCCACATGCTGGACGTCGCCTGGATGCTGCAGGGCGGCGGCTGGCTGCGCATCGTCGCCCATCTGGCGCCGGAGCAGGGCCCCGCCTGGGAGGTGCCGGCCGGCGAGATCCTGTTCGAGAGCGCCCCCGGCCTCGCCACCGCCCTGGCCGAAGGCGTCGAGGGCTGGGGCACCGTCGCGGCGTTGGAGCCGCCGGCATGACCGCGCCGCGCGCCACCGCCCGGCTGCAGTTCCATGCCGGCTTCACGCTGGACGACGGCTGCGCCGCCCTGCCCTATCTCGCCCGGCTCGGCATCAGCCATGTCTACGCCTCGCCGCTGCTGGCCGCCCGGCCGGGCTCGGCCCATGGCTACGACGTCATCGACCCGACCCGGATCGACCCGGAGCGCGGCGGCGAGGTCGGCTTCGAGCGCTTCGCCGCGGCGCTGCGGTTGCAGGACTTAAGCCTGATCCTCGACATCGTGCCGAACCACATGGCAGCCAGCCCGGACAACCCCTGGTGGCGCGACGTGCTGGAGCACGGCAGGGCCAGCCCGCACGCCGCCGTGTTCGACATCGACTGGGATGCGCCGGCCAATCCCGGCCGGGTGCTGCTGCCGATCCTCGGCCGGCGCTATGGCGAGGCGCTGCGCGCCGGCGACATCCGGCTCGCCCGCGATCCCGAGACCGGCCGGCCCGTCATCGCCATCCCCGGCCACACCCTGCCGGTCGCCGCCGGCACGGCGGAGGCGGTCAATGAAAATCCGGGGCCGGAGGCACTGCACGGGATCCTGGAGCGGCAGTATTACCGCCTGGCGCATTGGCGGGTGGCGGCGGCCGAGATCAACTATCGCCGCTTCTTCGACATCGACGAGCTGGTGGCGGTGCGGGTCGAGGACCCGGCGGTGTTCGACGCCACCCATGGCCGCATCCTCGCCGCCGTCGCCGCCGGCCAGGTCCAGGGGCTGCGCATCGACCATATCGACGGGCTGGCCGACCCGGCCGGCTACCTGGCCCGGCTGCGCCAGGCGGTCGAGGCCGTCCGGCCCGGGCCGTTCACCATCTGGGTCGAGAAGATCCTGGCCGATGGCGAGGACCCGCCGGCCGACTGGCCGGTCGAGGGCACCACCGGCTACGAGGTCGCCAACGCGATCCACGGGCTGCAGGTCGATCCGGCCGCCGCCGGCCCGATCCGCGCCGCCTATGCCCGCTTCACCGGCGACCACGGCAGCATGGCCGGCACCATCCGCCACTGCCGCCGCGCGGTGATCGAGGGCAGCCTGGCCGCGCCGTTCGAGACGCTGGCCGACGCCGTCGACCGCCTGGCCTATGCCGGCTGGGACTCCCGCGACCTGACCCGCGCCGCGCTGCGCCAGGCCCTGGCCGCGGTGATCGAACACCTGTCCGCCTATCGCGGCTATCCGGGCGGCGCGACCTTCGGCCTCGACGCCGCGATCGCCCAGGCCCGCGATGCCTCGCCCGGGCCGGCGCTCGACTTCGTCGCGAAGCTTGTCTCCGGCCGCATCCCGGGCGACGAGGCCGCGCTGATCCTGCAGCGCTTCCAGCAGCTGTCCGGCGCGGTCGCGGCCAAGGCGGTGGAGGACACGGCCTTCTACCGCCACCTGCCGCTCGCCTCGCTGAACGAGGTCGGCG
Source organism: Inquilinus sp. OTU3971 (assembly GCF_038440215.1). Classification (NCBI taxonomy): domain Bacteria; kingdom Pseudomonadati; phylum Pseudomonadota; class Alphaproteobacteria; order Rhodospirillales; family Rhodospirillaceae; genus Inquilinus; species Inquilinus sp. OTU3971. The sequence goes on from NZ_JASATH010000111.1 coordinate 22,346, forward strand.
GCTGGCCGGAGCGGTTCGGGATCGAGCCCGACGCGTTCCACGCGTTCTTCGCCCGCCACCGGCGCGACGGCGCCCTGTCGTCGCTGGCGACTCATGACCACAAGCGCGGCGCCGATGTCCGCGCCCGCCTCGCGGCGCTGACCGAGCTGGCGCCGGAGTGGCAGTCCGGCCTCGCCGCCTGGTCCGCCCTGCTGGCGCCGCATCGCAGCGGCGGCAACGACCGCCCGGTGCCGAGCCGCCGGCACGAGCACCTGTTCTACCAGACCGTGATCGGCACCTGGCCCGCCGGCGGCCCGGATGCCGGCTACGCCGACCGCATCGTCGCCTATCTGCTGAAGGCGGCGCGCGAGGGCAAGGACGAGACCAGCTGGACCGACCCGGACCAGGCCTATGAGGCCGCGCTGGAGCGCTTCGTCCGCGCCGCGCTCGACCCGGCCGGCCCCTTCCCGGCCGCGATCGCACCCTTCGCCGCGCGCGTCGCCCGCATCGGCGCGGTCTACGGCCTGGCCCAGCTGGCGCTGCAGATGACCCTGCCCGGCGTGCCCGACCTGTACCAGGGCACCGAGGAATGGGACCTGTCGCTGGTCGACCCCGACAACCGCCGCCCGGTCGAGTGGGACCGGCTGGCGCGGCAGCTCGACGCGATCGCCGAGGCCGATCCGGCCGAGCTGGCCGCAGCCTGGCCGGACGGGCGGATCAAGCACTGGCTGGCGGCGCGGCTGCTGCGCCTGCGCCGCGACGACCCGGCCCTGTTCGCCCGCGGCGATTACGCGCCGGTCGCGGCCCAAGGCCCGGCCACGGCGCATGTCGTGGCCTGGCGCCGGTCGCTGGACGACCGGCATCTGGTGGTCGCGGTGCCGCGGCTGGTGGCCCGCCAGTTGAACGGCGCCCTGGGCCTGACCGGCTTCGACGGCACGGCGCTGGCGCTGCCGGACAGCGCAGAGAGTGGGGGTGGAGATCGGGGGGGTGTGGGCAGTCGGGTCGATCTCGGCCCCGTCTTCGCGCGGCTGCCGGTCTTCCTGCAACGCCTTGGAGGTCGCGATGGTCAATAGAGTGCTGCGCCTGATCTCTAATCCCGACGCGGCGCGCGGCGGACCCGGCCTGCCTATGCCCCGCCCTCCAGGCCCCGACGAGCCGCAGCGCGAGCATTTCGAGCGGCTGGGCCTGTCGGTATCCGCGGTCGGCGCCGACCGGGTCGAGCTGACCGGCTGCTTCGCCGGGCGGGTCGACATCCGCGCCGTCGCCCGCCCGCCGGAGGATGAGGAGGAGCCGGCCCCGCTGGTCTGGGACGTGCTCGGCCATTGGCGCAAGCGGCGGCAGCTGTGCCTGCACCCCGTCGATCTCGACGAATGGCTCGGCCTGCGCCCGATCGATGCCTTCGCCCTGCTGCGCGGCCTGCGGAACGATGCGTTGGCCGAGGCGTTGGGACCAACGGCGGCCACCGACGTGTTCGACTGGCGCGGCCACCGGGTGCTCAACCCCTTCCGCGACCGCTTCGGCAACGAGACCAGCCCGGCGTGCGAATACGGGGCGCATTACCGGCTGTGGCGGGCCCGCTGGCGCGAGGCGCTGTGAGTGGCGATGGCGGTCGGGACTATCCCCAACCGTCATTGCGAGGAGGCGAAGCCGACGAAGCAATCCAGGGGCCACGCCAAACGGCCCTGGATTGCTTCGCTGCGCTCGCAATGACGGTGATTGGGATTTCTGGAGTGGTTTCGACCCAACTGTGCCTGGGACATCCGTGACGACAATTGGGGCGGACCTGGAGGGGAAAGAGCGGATGAAGCGGGTGAGACCGGCGTCGGTGCGGGTGCTGGAGGGACAGCCCTTCCCGCTCGGCGCCACCTGGGACGGGCTGGGCGTGAACTTCGCCCTGTTCTCGGCCAACGCCACCAAGGTCGAGCTGTGCCTGTTCGACGAGGAGGGCAAGCGCGAGCTCGCCCGGGTCGAACTGCCGGAATACACCGACGAGGTCTGGCACGGCTACCTGCCCGACGCCCGGCCCGGCACCATCTACGGCTATCGCGTGCACGGCCCCTACGAGCCCGCGGCCGGCCATCGCTTCAACCCAAACAAGCTGCTGCTCGACCCCTACGCCAAGCGGCTGGTGGGGCAGCTGACCTGGGACGACGCCCTGTTCGGCTATACCATCGGCGCCCCGGAGGAGGACCTGTCCTTCGACGCCCGCGACAGCGCCCCCTTCATGCCGAAATGCCGGGTGGTGGACCCCGCCTTCACCTGGGGCCGCTCGCGCCCGCCCGCCATCGGCTGGGACCGCAGCGTGGTCTACGAGCTGCATGTCCGCGGCTACACCATGCGCCACCCTTCGGTGCCGCGGCGCCAGCGCGGCACCTTCGCCGGGCTCGGCCATCCGGAGGTGGTCGGCCATCTGCGCAATCTCGGCGTCACCACGGTCGAGCTGATGCCGGTGCACGCCTTCATCCAGGACCGCCACCTGCTGGAGCGGTCCTTGAGCAATTTCTGGGGCTACAACACCATCGGCTTCTTCGCCCCGCACCCGGCCTACGCCGCCACCGGCGAGACCGCGGAGTTCAAGGAGATGGTCGCGCGGCTGCACGATGCCGGGCTCGAGGTCGTGCTCGACGTCGTCTACAACCACACCGCCGAGGGCAATGAGCGCGGCCCCACCCTCTCGCTCAAGGGCATCGACAACGCCTCCTACTACCGGCTGATGCCGGACGACAGCCGCCACTACATCAACGACACCGGCACCGGGAACACGCTGAACCTCAGCCATCAGCGGGTGCTGCAGATGGTGACCGACAGCCTGCGCTATTGGGTCACCGAGATGGGGGTGGACGGCTTCCGCTTCGACCTCGCCACCATCCTCGGCCGCGAGACGCACGGCTTCGACGAGAATGGCGGTTTCCTCGACACCTGCCGCCAGGACCCGGTGCTGGCCGGGGTGAAGCTGATCGCCGAGCCCTGGGACCTCGGCCCCGGCGGCTACCAGGTCGGCGGCTTCCCGCCGGGATGGGCGGAGTGGAACGACCGCTTCCGCAACACCGTGCGCGGCTTCTGGAAGGGCGACGAGGGCAAGGTGGCCGACCTCGCCTCCCGCCTCGCCGCCTCGGGCGACCTGTTCAACCGCCGCGGCCGCCGGCCCTGGGCCAGCGTCAACTTCGTCACCGCCCATGACGGCTTCACGCTCAACGACCTCGTCTCCTACAACGACCGGCACAACGAGGCGAACGGCGAGGACAACCGCGACGGCCACTCCGACAACCTGTCCTGGAACCACGGCGCCGAGGGCCCGACCGGCGACCCCGCCATCCGGACCTTGCGCGAGCGGCAGAAGCGCAACCTGCTGGCCACGCTGCTGCTGGCCCAGGGCACGCCGATGATCCTGGGCGGCGACGAGTTCGGGCGCACCCAGAAGGGCAACAACAACGCCTATTGCCAGGACAACGAGATCGGCTGGGTGGATTGGGAGGCGATCGGCGAGGACGGCCGCCGGCTGGTCCAGTTCACCCGCCGGCTGATCGCGCTGCGCCAGCGCTTCCCGGTGCTGCGCCGCAGCCGCTTCCTGACCGGCCTCTACAACGAGGAGCTGGACGTCAAGGACGTGGCCTGGCTGCGCCCCGACGGCAAGGAGATGGAGAACGGCGACTGGACCAACCCGCAGACCCGGTGCCTGGGCATGCTGATCGACGGCCGCGCCCAGCCGACCGGCATCCGCCGCCGCGGCTCGGAGGCGACGCTCATGCTCCTCCTGAACGCCCACCACGAGCCGGTGCCCTTCCTGCTGCCGGAGGTCCCGGACGGCGCCTTCTGGACCGCCCTGGTCGACACGGCCGAGCCGGAGGCGGCGCCGCGGGGGCATCTGCCGGCGGGGGAGACGTTCGCGCTGCAGGGCCGCGCGGTGGTGCTGCTGTCGGCGCAGACGGGGGTGTGAGGGGAACTCGAACAAGCGATTAGTCTTACTG
>NZ_JASATH010000112.1:0-26178 GCF_038440215.1 Inquilinus sp. OTU3971
GTGAGATATCCGGGCTAGCGGCCCTTGCGATCTAGAAAATCCCTGGTCAGCGCTGCGATTTCCGGCCCGTCGGTCTCCAGGGCGAAGTGCCCCGTATCGAAGAGATGGATCTCGGCGTCGGGAACATCGTTGCGGAAGGCATGTGCGCCAGCCGGAGCGAAGAAGGGATCGCTGTTTCCCCAAACAGCCAGCACGGGCGGCCTCGTCGCGCGTAGATATTCTTGCCAGCGCGGATAGAGCGCGACGTTCGATCTGTAGTCGCCGAACAGATCGAGTTGCACCTCTGGATCGCGATCGAGGATGGCCTGGTCGTGCGCGATCGCATCCGGGCTCACGAGTTCGAGTTTGTGCTCAGGCACGCCGTGCGTGTACTGGAAGTGCGTGGCCTCGATCGTCAGGAACGAACGCAGCGCATCGCGGTTTGCGGCGGTGGGGTGCTCCCAGTAAGCCCGCATAGGCGCTAAAGTGTCTTCCCGCAGACCTGCCTCGTAGGCATTGCCGTTCTGAGTGATGATGGCGGCGACCCGGCTTGGGTACGCGGCGGCCAGACGAAAGCCGACGGGCGCGCCATAATCGAACACCATCATGGCGAACCGTTCGAGATCGAGCGCATCGACGAACGATTGAACGGCTTTATAGAGGTTGCCGAACGTGTAGGCATAGGCGCCGCGTGGAGGCGCCTTCGTTGATCCGAATCCGGGGAAATCCGGAGCAATCACCCTGAACTTGTCCGCGAGCAGCGGAATGAGGTTGCGGTACATATGGCTCGATGTCGGGAACCCGTGAAGCAGCAGTACGGCCGGCGCAGCCACATCTCCCGCCTCGCGGTAAAACATCTTCACGTCCCCGAGGTCGGCAGTTTTGTATTTCACCACATATGCACTCATGACTTGGCCTTTTCGTCTGCCATCCTGCCACCGAGACTAGGTTTCTCAACCGGGCATGCCGTCGAATTGCGGGAGATCGAGTGGCTGATCAGGCCTCCGTCCGGTCGATATTCACTGGAGTGCACGGCGGTTCAGACCTGTCAGCTTCTCAGGAAATTCAACAGGTCGGCATTGACCCGCTCCCGATGCGTGAAGGTCAGCCCGTGCGGGGCCCCTTCGTAGATCTTCAGTTCGGCGGCCGGCAGCAGACGCGCCACGGCGCGCGCCGAGCCATCGATCGGCACGATCTGGTCGTCGTCGCCATGGATCACCAGCGTCGGTCGGTCGAACTTCCGGACGTCATCGCGGAAATCTTCCGAGAGCGCCGCGATGCAGTCGTAGGTATTTTTGAGCCCGGCCATCATGCCTTGCTGCCACCAGAGATCGATCTGGCCCTGCGAGATCACCGCACCCGGACGGTTGAAGCCGTAGAACGGACCGCTGGCGACGCCGAGGAAGAACTGCGCGCGGTCCGCGATCTGCCCGGCGCGCAGTCCGTCCAACTCCTCAATAGGCACGCCATTCGGATTGGTGTCGGTCTTCAGCCGGAAGGGCGTCACGGCCGAGATCAGGCCAAGCTTGGCGACATTGCCCGTTCCGTGCCGGCCGACAAAGCGGGCAACCTCGCCCCCGCCGGCCGAAAAGCCGACGATGGCAACGCGACGCAATCCCAAATGGTCTATGAGCTGCGCGAGGTCATCGGCATAGTGATTCATGTCATTCCCGTCCCATGGCTGGCTCGAGCGGCCGTGACCGCGCCGGTCATGAACGATCACGCGATAGCCGTTGCTTGCGAGATGGAACGCTTGAGCGTCCCAGCTGTCAGCGTTGAGGGGCCAGCCATGGCACAGCACGACTGCCGCCCCGTCCCTCGGCCCCCAATCCTTGAAGTAGATCGTAACGTCGTCACGGGTTTTGAACGTCGTCATGATGGGTTGCTCCACTGATGTCGCACCGAAGGACGCCGCCGGGAATGCGCCCGCGAAGAGGGCTGCGGATGAGCCCACGAGCACGTCCCGGCGCGATGCCCTGTGCAGGAATGACGGATGGACGAACCGGTGATCGGTGCGCAGATCCACGTCACGCCTCCTGTCCGTTCGCCAAAGCGTCGAGCAGCGCCCGGGCCGTCGCGCGCGACGAGGGCGGGTTCTGCCCCGTGATCAGCAAGCCGTCCTTGATGACGTGCACCCCGAAATCGACGGCTGCCAGAAAGTTGGCGCCCTGCCCCTTCAACACATCCTCGAGCAGGTACGGAACGACCTCGACCAGGTGCACGGCGGCTTCTTCGGAGTTCGTGAAGCCCGTGACCGACCGGCCCTTCGCGATCGGCTCGCCGTTCGGAGCCTTCACATTCGTGAGAATTCCGGGTGCGTGGCACACGAGAGCCACGGGCTTTTTCGCGGCCAGCATGCCTTCGAGGAGAGACAGGGCGTCTTCATCGTTCGTCAAATCCCAGAGCGGGCCATGGCCCCCCGGGAAGAACACGCTGTCATAGTCGGACTGGTCGACGTCGGACAGCTTCACCGTGTTGGCGAGCGCGTCGGTAGCGCTCGCGTCCCGCTCGAAGCGTCGCGTGTCGCTGGTCTGGAAAGCCGGCTCGTTGCTTTTCGGATCGAGCGGCGGCCGGCCGCCCTTTGGCGAAGCCAGCGTGATATCGACGCCGGCGTCACGGAAAATGAAGTAGGGCGCTGCAAGCTCCTCGAGCCAGAAGCCCGTCTTCTTGCCCGTGTTGCCCAGCTGATCATGTGACGTGAGGATCATCAGGATTTTCATATCGTTTAGCTCGTTTGCTAGGCCTTCGGGATTCCGAGCGCTCCTCGTGCGCGTGATGGAGAATTTCCACGCGCACAGCCTTCGGCTTCATCGCCGGGCAACCTGCCGGACCAAGCCTGCACCTGTGGCGCTGTTGCGCCGAGATCCGCTTGGGTAGCGGAGCGGCGGCTGGCGCTATCGGGTCGTCTCGATCATGCCATCGTCGGATCAAGCGATCTGCGGAAGACCCGCGAGGTGCTTGTCGAGCGTGATCGGGTAATCGCGGACGCGCACGCCCGTCGCGTTGTAGATGGCGTTGGCGACCGCCGCGGCGACGCCGCACAAGCCGATCTCGCCGATGCCCTTGGCCTTCATCGGCGAAGACTTGTTGTCCGGGTGGTCGAGGAAGATGACCTCCTGGTGCGGGATATCGCCGTGCACCGGCACCTCGTAGCCGCCGAGGTCGTGGTTGACGAAATAGCCGTACCGCGGATCGACGCCGAGGGCTTCCATCAAGGCCGCGCCGACGCCCATCGTCATCGCGCCGATCACTTGGCTGCGCGCCGTGATCGGATTCAGGATGCGGCCGGAGTCGACCACGGCCAGCATCCGACGGACGCGCGTCTCTCCGGTGAAGCTGTCGACAGCGATCTCCGCGAAATGGGCAGCGAAGGTCGCCTGCACGAAGTCCTTGTCGAGGTCGCCGTACGTGATGCCGTCCTCGGCCGTCAGCGGGCCGAGTTTCGCAGCCTCGGCCATGGCGACGGATCGATTGCCGGACGAGACCTTCCCGCCCGCGAACTCCGCGTCTTTGATGTCGAAGCCGAGACGGACCGCCACCGCCTCGCGCAGCTCGACGCACGCGGCATAGAGCCCCGCGGTCGAATTGTTCGCCCCCCATTGCCCGCCGGAGCCAGCCGATACGGGGAACGCTGAGTTGCCGAGCCTCACCGTCACGGCATCGAGCGGCATGCCCATCATCTCCGCCGCGGTCTGCGCCAGGATCGTGTAGGTGCCGGTGCCGATGTCGGTCATGTCGGTCTCGACCGTCAGCCGGCCGTCAGCTTCGAGGCGGATCCGCGCCGCGGACGGCATCAGGAGGTTGAGGCGGATACCCGCCGCGACCCCCATGCCGACCAGCCACTTGCCGTCACGCAAGGCGCCTGCCGTCGTGCGGCGGCGTGACCAGCCGAAGCGATCCGCGCCGGTCCTGAGGCATTCGACGAGATGCCGCTCCGAGAAGCGCCGCTCCGGCTTGCGCGGGTCCATCTGCGTGTCGTTCAGGATGCGGAACTCGATGGGGTCGATGCCGAGCTTCTCGGCCATCTCGTCCATCGCCATCTCGAGGGCCATCAGGCCTGGCCCCTCGCCGGGGGCCCGCATGTCGTTGGCCTCGCCGAGGTCGAGCGTCGCGAGCTTCAGGTAGATCTCGCGGTTCGGCGCCGAATAGAGGAGCTTGGTCGGCGCGGTCCCGGCCTCGGGCATGCCGCCTGGCAGGTTGCCGCTGACGTTCACATGGCCGATCGCGGTCAGGCGGCCGTCCTTCGTCGCGCCGAGGCGGATCCGCTGGATCGTCGCCGCGCGATGGGTGCCGTTGTTGATGATGAGGGGGCGCTGGAGCGCCACCTTCACCGGCCGCATCGCCGCCTTGGCGCCGAGCGCCGCGAGCAGCGCATCGGCCCTGAGGTACAGCTTGCCGCCGAAGCCGCCGCCGATGAACGGGGAATTGACCCGGACCTTCTCCGCGGGAACTCCGAGGGTCGTGGCGAGGGCCGTCTTTGCCCAGCCGATCATCTGGCTGGACGTCCAGACGGTCAGGCTGTCGCCGTCCCAGGCGGCGAGGGAGGCGTGCGGCTCCATCATCGCATGGGTCTCGTCAGGGGTCGTGTAGGTCTCGTCGAGCGTCACCGGCGCGGCGGCGAACGCCGCGTCGAAATCGCCGACCCGGTCGTACACTTCCGCATCCGGACCTTCGTTGGGGTCCACCGAGGGCGGTGCGTCCGGGGCCGCCGCGGCAAGGTCGAACGCGCCGGAGGTCGCCGCATACTCGGCCTGCACGAGGTAGGCCGCCGCGCGCGCCGCCTCGAAGGTCTCCGCCACCACCAGCGCGATCGCCTGGTGGTAATGCGCCACCTCGGCCCCGCCGAAGATGGACGCCGTCTGGCGGAAGGGGCGCGCTGCGGGCTTGTACTCCAGCGTCGTGATCACGGCGAGGACGCCGGGAGCGGCCTTGGCGGCGGCGGTGTCGATGTGCGTGACGCGGCCCTTCGCGATCGTGGCGCCGACGGCGTAGCCATAGGCCTGGTTCGCGGCGACGTCGTGGCGTTCGTAAGCGTAGGGCGCGGTGCCGGTGACCTTCAGCGGCCCGTCGATGCGGGTGACGGGTCGGCCGACGATCTTCAACCGGTCGATCGGGTTCCGGCCGGCGGGTGTCCTGAACTCCATGGCCTCACGCCCTCCCTTCGGCGATGACCAATGCGAGGGTGCGCTCCGCAAGGGGGATCTTGAACGCATTGTCCTTCGTCGGCGTCGCGCCCTCGAACGCGGCGGACGCCACGGCCCGAGGCCCCCGCGGCAACGCCGCTTCTGCCGCCGCGATCCGCCATGGCCTCGGCGCGACGCTGCCGAAGGCGACGCGTCCCGTGCCGTCCTTGTTGAGGACCGCCGCAACCGAGACGATCGCGAACGCATAGGACGCTCGGTCGCGGACCTTGTGGTAGTGGTGCGTGCCGCCGAGCGGCGGCGGCAGCGTGACGGCGGTGATCAGCTCGTCGGGCCGAAGCGCGAACTCGATCTCGGGCGTGTCGCCGGGCAGGCGGAAGAGGTCGGTGATCGCGATGGTCCGGGTCTCTCCCGCAGCGTTCATCGTTTCCACCGCGGCATCGAGAACGGTGAGCGCCACAGCCATGTCGCCCGGGTTCTGGGCGATGCAGCTCTCGCTCGTTCCGATCACCGCCAGCGATCGCGAGAGACCTCCGATCGCCGAGCAGCCGGAGCCGGGCACACGTTTGTTGCAGGGATGGTCGGTGCTGTAGAAATACGGGCAGCGGTTGCGCTGCAGGAGGTTGCCGCCGGTCGACGCCTTGTTGCGGATCTGCCCGGTCGCCCCGGCCACGATCGCGCGGGAGAGAACGCCGTAGTCCCGCTTCACCCTCGGGTGGGACGCGAGCTCCGTGTTGGTGACGAGAGCGCCGATCCTGAGTCCGCCCTTCTCGGTGTCTTCGATCCTGGTGAGCGAAAGGCCCCGGATGTCCACGAGATGGGTGGGGGTCTCGATCTGAAATTTCATCAGGTCGAGGAGGTTTGTGCCGCCGGCGATGAATTTTGCGCCGGGCGTGGAGGCGACGGCGCGGACGGCCGCGTCCGGGCTCGCCGCCCGCTCATAGGTGAATGGGATCATCCCTTCGCTCCCGCGACTTCGGCGATCGCCTCGGCGATGTTCGAGTAGGCGCCGCAGCGGCAGATATTGCCGCTCATCCGCTCGCGCAGCTCGATGTTGGTGAGCGCCATCGATGCCGTGAGGTCACCGGTGACGTGGCTCGGAACGCCGTTCCCGACCTCTTCGAGCATGGCGACGGCCGAACAGATCTGTCCCGGGGTGCAGTACCCGCACTGGAAGCCGTCGTGCTTCACGAACGCAGCCTGCATCGGGTGCATGTCGTCGGGGGTGCCGAGACCCTCGATCGTCATCACACGGTCGCCCTGATGCATGACGGCGAGGCTGAGGCAGGCGTTGATGCGCTTGCCGTTCACGAGCACGGTGCAGGCGCCGCAGTGGCCGTGGTCGCAGCCCTTCTTCGTGCCGGTGAGCTTGAGATGCTCGCGCAGGGTGTCGAGAAGGGTCGTGCGGGTGTCGAGCGTCAGCGCCCGGGACCGGCCGTTGACCATCAGCGTGACGTTGGTTGTCCGAACAGCCGCCTGCGGCGTTGTTTGAGCCGGCGCCTGCACAGCGCCGACCGAAGGCACCGCTATCAGCGCGGTCGACGCTGCGGCGCCGGCCACGAATTCGCGGCGGGTCAGGATCCGATCCGGGAGCATCGCTTTCACCTGCCTCCTCTGGAATCCGGGACGACGGACAATGGACGGGCGGCGGCTCCATCATGCGCGAACGGTCCGCCTGCGTGGACGAGGGGTGGGGCCTCCGGGGCTCAGATCGTGCCCGGTTGATCTCTGGTTCGATAAGCGGTCCTTGCAAGACCGAGCGCCTGTAGGAGCCCGGAGCATCGTGTCGGCGAGGCGCGGCACGCCGCACTCTCCGCGTACCTAGGTCTGTGGTTTCGTAGGCCGTCACGATCGTCATCATGATGGCGCCCTGTTGAAGGCCTCGGTCGCGTCCGGAAAGGATGATTCAACTGGCCATATTGGGCTCGTCAAAAAGGGTAAGCTCCGGTGAAAAGTGGACGCGCAGCAATGGGCATTGCTCGCGGCACGGCCGTGGCGAAGGCAACAAACATAGTGAAACGACAGGCTTAGCCGGCATCGAGCAGAGAAGGTCGTAGGGCTTGCGACTGTCCCGACGAGCTCGGGTGCCATTTTGTCAGAGCAACGAAGCGCCGTTGAGAAAGGCCGTCTCACCGAATTTGACCACGTTTGACGCCCGACAGGGCCCGCGACTGGCTTAACGTTTGGACATTCCTGGACCAGCGGCGGTGCCGCAGAATGCGGGAGGATGCATGTCCAACGAACCTATGAACACCAATGGGCTGCTAGACCCTGATCGCCGGGACGTCCTGCGCATCGCCGGTAGCGCTGCGATCGGCGGAATTGCTGCGAACGCTCTCGCGCTGAACGATCCGGCACTCGCCGATAACGCCGCCAGCCCAACCCAGGTTGCCGCTGCAGGAGCACGCGACACTGCACCACTCGGCGTCCGGCTCCAGGGCGTGCAGCACTTCGGCCTCACGGTCCAGAACATGGACCGCGCGTTCGCGTTCTACACCGAGGTGCTCGGCGGCACCGAGGTGATGCGCGACGGCGATTTCCAGGGCGAGAAGATCCACAACACCCTACTGACCGATCAGGAGATCCTGGCCCGGGAGCGAGGGGTCAATCCACGGACGATCGGCGTGCCGGACCTGAAGGGCGGTGGGCAGCGCCTCGACGTGCGCTTCGTGCAGTTCGACAATGTCGTGATCGAGCTCCTGCAGTACCGCGATGCCCAGCAGCCGATGGGCAGCGGGGACAGCTGGGCGGAGCCGCGGGATCACATGAGCCCGACCTATCCGCGGTCGATGCACATCTGCTTCTACATCCGGGACGATGTCGACTTTAACACCTTCATTCGCGACCTCGAGGCGGAGTCGGCGCGCCGCGGGATGACCCAGGTGAAGGCCAATCGGGTGATCACGGTGACGTCTGAACAGGAGCGCCTGGCGGCCCCGCTCGACGCCAACACCAACAAGATCACGGAGGGCAAATCGAACGGATGGTCCCTGATCTATTGCAAGGGTCCGGAGGGTGAGCAGCTCGAGTTCGTCCAGGCGCTCGGGCCCGTGAAGCAGACTTTCGAGGATGCCATGGCCGCCCGCCGTCGCATGCTCGCCGCGGCCGGCGGCTGACGAGCCGAGGAACCGACCGCCTCCGCTCCATCGGTGAGGCCTTTGAGCGATCCAAGAACGCAAGGAGTCCAGCCATGTCCAAGACGATGCGGCCCGGCGCTGGGCTTTCCGTGCTCGCAAGTCTCGCCTGCGTCGCCGGCGCGACGTCAGTGATGGCGCAGGATAGGCCCGGCAAGGGCTATTCGCAGGTGCCACAAGGCGCCTACTCGGTCGTGGCGGAGGTGCGGGCAAAGCCCGGCAAGGAAGCGGAGCTGCGCGCCGCCACGCTGCCGCTTGTCGCGCTCGTCCGCAGCGATCCGAAGAATCTCGTCTACTTCCTTCAGGAAGACCGCGCGTCGCCCGGGCATTTTATCTTCTACGAGATCTTCGCCAATCAGGCCGATTTCGAAGCCCACAACGCCATGCCCTACGTGAAGGATTGGTTCACCAAGCTGCCCGAACTCGCCGACGGCGGTGTCAAGGTCATGAAAATGGAGGTCCTCGCGGGACCTCCCGACTAGGCCTGGTCGGACGACAGGACGTTCGGGCGGATCGCTGCGCGCGGATCGGCACGATCCGGAAGCCATCCAGAATGGGAGGCAGGGATGCTGGACAAGGCCTATCGCGGTCAATGCGCCGCAGTGAAGGTGCATTGCACGGATGAAGCGCAGCGGCGCAAGCGGGGCCTCACACTGTTCGCCTTGGCACTCGGCAGCTTCTGCATCGGGACGTCCGAATTCGCGAGCATGGGGATTCTCCAGCTGTTCTCGGCGAGCCTCGGCATCGATATCCCCACGGCAACGAATGCGATCGCGGCCTATGCCTTCGGCGTGGTGGTCGGCGCTCCGCTTGTGACCCTGGTGGCGGCGCGCCTGAACCGGCGCACGCTGCTGCTGTGCCTCATGGGCCTGTTCATCCTCGGCAACGTCCTGTCGGCGGTCGCCATCGATCTCGGCATGTTCGCCCTGGCCCGGTTCGTCAGCGGCATGCCGCAAGGGGCCTATTTCGGCGCCGGCGCCGTGGTGGCGTCTTACATCGTCGGCCCTGGTCATTCGGGAAAGGCGTTCGCGCTGGTCATGACCGGCCTGACGATCGCGACGATCATCGGTTCGCCGCTGGCGACCTTCCTCGGCCAAACGCTGGGCTGGCGGAACACCTATTTCACCGTCGCCGGAGTCGCCGGCCTGGCCTTCCTTGCCCTGTGGAGCTGGGTGCCGCGGACCGAAGCGCTTCACGGCGGGCCCGTGGTGCAGGAACTGGCGTCGCTGCGCAGGCCGGCCGTCTGGGCCATGATGCTGGTCGCGGCGCTCGGCGTCGCCAGCATCTTCGCCGTCTATACCTTCATCGGCCCCTTCGTCACCGATGTAACGATCCTTGATCAAGCCTGGATTCCGGTCGCGCTGGCGCTGTTCGGCCTCGGCATGACCGCGGGCAACCTGATCGGCGGACGGCTTGCGGACGCCTTTCCCGCGCGAGGATTGGTCGTCGGCTTCGGCAGCGCCCTGATCGTGCTGGCGGTGCTGGCGGCCGGTGGCGGCACTGTGTGGATCCTGATGCCGGCGCTGTTCGGCGTCGGCGCGACGATGATGGTCGCCATTCCCACGATTCAGGTGCGCCTCACGGGCTTCGCCCCGGAGGCCCCCACGCTGATGGGGGCCATGAACCTTGCGGCGCTCAATGTCGCCAACGCCATCGGTGCCTGGGCGGGCAGTCTGGCCATTGCGGCCGGCTACGGCCTGCTGTCGGCCGTATGGGCGGGCTTCGGATTGACGCTGCTGGGTCTTCTCGTCTTCGCGCTCACCTTGCCGAAGGCCCCCCAGCTCGCGCCTGCGTGACCGGCGATACGATGCGCGGGAATGTCCGCGGGCAGAAGATCCGCGAAAGGAGTTGGCTCAGGTGGTGCACGGCATAGTCTGACGGATCGATGCCGGATGAGTTGCACACGAGCAGGGGCATAGGTCGGTACGGAGTTCACCCATGGCGATCAACGATGCCCGGAGAGAGCAGACATATCCGACACTTTCGGCGCTTCAGATCGCGACCGCACGTCGGTTCGCGAGCAGTGAACCGTGTCGCTTCGGCCCCGGTGATATCCTCTATGAGATCGGCACCCGAAACGTCCCGGCCTGGCTGATCCTCGAGGGCTCCGCCGACGCCATTCAGCGCGGTGCGGCCGGCAAGTCGTCCGTGATCGCCACTTACGCTCCCGGCCAATTCACCGGCGAGACCAATCAGTTGTCGGGCCACGCCACCCTTTCCTCGGTGGTGGCCGGCGATAGTGGCGTACTGGCGATGCCCTTTGATGCAGCACATCTCCGTGCCCTTGTCATCGGGTCGGCAGATCTCGGCGAAGCGATCATGCGCGCCTTCATCCTTCGGCGCGTTTCGCTGATCGAGGAGGGGCGGATCGGCGGCGCGGGGTCGATTCTGGTCGGACGCCGGGATGCCCCGGACATCGTCAGGTTGTCCGGATTCCTCACCCGCAACGGCTATCCCCACGCCGTCATCGCCGCATGCGAGGCGGAGGGGCGCGAACTGGTCGAGCGGCTCGGCATCGCACCTGAAGACCTGCCGTTGATGATCTGCCCGAACGGCACGTTGCTCAGAAGCCCGAGCAACGTGGATGCCGCGTCCTGTCTCGGCATCGTGCCGGATCTGGATCCGAAAACCGTCTACGACGTGGCCGTCGTCGGAGCGGGACCGGCCGGGCTTGCCACTGCCGTCTATGGCGCGTCCGAAGGACTGTCCGTCCTGGTTCTCGATTCCCGTGCCTTCGGCGGCCAGGCGGGCGCGTCCGCCCGGATCGAGAACTATCTCGGCTTCCCGACCGGCATCTCCGGTCAGGCCCTCGCGGGCCGGGCCTTCAATCAGGCGACGAAGTTCGGCGCCGAACTCGCAATCCCGCTGACCGTTGGAAAGCTGTGTTGTCACGGAGCGGATGCGGATGCCCCGTTCTCTCTCGAGCTCAGCAATGAACGGATCGCGCAGGCGCGCTCCATCGTGATCGCGTCAGGAGCGCGCTATCGTCGACCTGACATTCCCAATGTCGAAGAGCTGGAAGGGGCTGGTGTCTCCTACTGGGCGTCGCCGATCGAGGCGCGCCTCTGTGCCGGAGAGGAAGTCACCCTGGTCGGCGGCGGCAACTCGGCCGGCCAGGCCGTCGCCTACCTCGCACCACAGGTCAGGCACCTACATCTCGTAGTCCGGCGACCGCTCGAGCAGACCATGTCCCGGTATCTGATCGACCGGATCGCAGCATTGCCCAATGTCGAGCTGCATGTCGGCAGCGAGATTGTGGGCTTGCATGGCGATCATGAGACAGGCCTGACCGGCGCCACGTTCCGTGACGCCCGAACCGGCGAGACCGAGGAGTGCGCGTCGCGCCATCTCTTCCTGTTCATCGGTGCCGATCCCAATACGAGTTGGCTCGAGGGCTGTGTCGCGATCGATGGAAAGGGCTTCGTTCTCACAGGGGATCGCGTCGGCGATGGCGAGCGGCTGCCGCTGGAAACGAGTTGCCCTGGCATCTTTGCCGTTGGAGACGTGCGGGCCGGCTCGACCAAGCGGGTCGCCGCCGCCGTCGGTGAGGGAGCCGCCGTCATCGCGCAGATCCATTCTTTCCTGACACGAAAACAGGAGTGACGCTGAGCATTAAGCCGCTTGGCGTCACGTCCGCTTCGGGAGCCGACTGCGATGGCCGGTTTGGGGCCGCCCTTTTCGGCTCGGGCCGGCCGAGAGCGGCTGGATCTGGCCGGTTCGAGCAGTGTCCGGTGTCGGGGTTCGCCGCAGATGTCTCCTAATGGCGCGTTCCCGATGAGCCGACATCGTGCAGGCGGCCGGCGAGGCCGGCTGCCTCCGCCCAGCCGAACGCGGCGGCGAACTCCGCCGCCAGGGCCGCGACCGCCTCCTGGTGGTCCGTCAGCCTTTCCCAGCGGTCCGTCGCCTCGCCGGGAAGGGAATGCGCGTAGATGATGCCGCCTGCCATCGCCGGAGCCCCCTGACCTTCGGCCTCGCCACATGGAGTGTGCGGCCAGGCGTCCCGCAGGGGAACAGCCGTCAAAACGGCGGCAGCGCCCCTGTCAGCCCGGCAGCGCCCGCCACGCCTGGGCGAAGGCGGCGGCGGTGGCGGCCACCTCGGCCGCGGTCATGCCGGGCTTGTAGAGGGCGGAGCCGAGGCCGAAGCCCGTCGTGCCGGCGTCGCGATAGGCCGCCATCCGGTCCGGCGTGATGCCGCCGACCGCGATCAGCGGCACCGCCGTCGGCACCACCGCGCGCCAGGCCTTGACCACGGCGGGCGGGACCGCCTCGGCCGGGAAGATCTTCACGGCATCGGCGCCGGCCTTCAGCGCCGCGAAGGCCTCGGTCGGGGTGGCGGCGCCGGGGGCGCAGACCAGGTTGAGCCGCTTGGCCTCGGCGATCACCTCGACATCGGCATGCGGCATCACGATGAGATTGCCGCCCGACGCCTGCACCCGGGCGACGTCCTCACGCTTCAGCACCGTGCCGGCGCCGATCAGCGCTTGTTGGCCGAAGCGGTCGGCCAGGCGGCGGATGCTGTCGAAGGGCTGCGGCGAGTTCAGCGGCACCTCGATGCAGCGGAACCCGGCCTCGACCAAAGCGGCGCCGATGGCCTCGACCTCCTCCGGCTTGACGCCGCGCAGGATCGCGACCAGGGGCAGCCCGGCGAGGGCGTCGTGCAGGGACAGGCTCATCTCACACCAGCTCCGCATGCTTGGCCAGGCGCCACAGCGCCTTGACCGTGGTGTCGGCCGGGGCGATTCGGCTCTTCAGCCCGGCGGCCTCGATCGCCTCGGCGTAGCGGGCCGACAGCTCGGCGCCGCCGACGATGGTCACCTCGTCCGGCGCGGCGCCGGTGGCGTCGGCCCCAATGGCGTCGGCGACGGTGGAGCGGGCGTCGGCCACCTCGGCCCCGATCAAAAGGCCGGAGAGGTAGGATGCCGCCGCCTTCGGCTCCAGCTCGCCGAACAGGCCGAGGGTGCGGGCGCTGAACAGCCGGCGCAGCAGGCCGCCGCCGGCCGAGGCGCCGACCGCGAGGCCGCGGCGGAAGGCGGGCTGGTCGTAGGCGCGGCCGTCCATCAGCCGGCCCAGGATGCTGTGCTCGGCCAGGACGGCGAAGGCCTCGCCGGTCATCGAGGTGGCGAACCAGGCGATCCTGCCGTCCTCGGCCAGGGCCCATTTGCTGTGCGTGCCGGGCAGGACGTAGAGGCGGCGGCCGGCGGCCGGCGCGTCGCCGAGGATCTGCACCTCCTCGCCGCGCATCACGTCGGGGATGCCGTCGGCGTCGACCCGGCTGACGCCGGGGACGATTCGCAAGGAGATGCCCAGCGAGGTCGGGATCTCGATCAGGCCGGCGACCAGCGCCGCCGCGTCGGCCGGGCACTTGGCATAGGGCGCCTCGCCCCAGCCCTGGCGGCTGCCGATCATGCCGGAGGCGATGGCGGCGGTGGGGCTCCACTTCTCCGCGATCTGGCGGAACACGGCGTCGAAATCGCCGCCGGGGACCTTGAGGATGCCGAGCTGGGCCGCGGCCTCGTCCCGCACGGCGCCGTCGGCGTCGAGCAGCCAGGCGCGGAGCGAGGAGGTTCCCCAGTCGAGGGCGACGAGCATGATGCGAGTCCGGAAGAAAATGGTCGGAGCGGCGAGATTCGAACTCGCGACCCCTTGCACCCCATGCAAGTGCGCTACCAGGCTGCGCTACGCTCCGACCGGACCCCGCCGCCGGACTGTGCCGGGTGGCGAGCGGGCGGGACTATAACCAGCACCCCGCCCCTATGCAACGACGATGCTGATCAGCCGACGCTGGCCTGGGCGATGGCCCAGAAATCATCGGCCTTCAGGCTGGCACCGCCGACCAGGGCGCCGTCGACATTGGGCACGGCCAGCAGCTCGGCCGCGTTGCCGGGCTTGACCGAGCCGCCATAGAGGATGCGGATGCCCGCCGCCTCGGACGGCACATGGGCGCCCAGCGCCGCCCGGATATGGGCGTGCACCTCGGCCACGTCGGCCGCGGTCGGGGTGCGGCCGGTGCCGATGGCCCAGACCGGCTCATAGGCGATCACCGTGTTCTCCGCCGTCGCCCCGCGCGGCAGCGACCCGGCGATCTGCCGGCTGCACACCTGCAGCGCGCGGCCCGCGTTGCGCTCGGCCTCGGTCTCGCCGACGCAGATGATCGCCACCAGCCCCTCGGCCTGTGCCGCCGCCGCCTTCTCGGCCACCACCAGGTCGATCTCGCCATGGTCCTGGCGCCGCTCGGAATGGCCGACGATGACGTGGCTGCAGCCGAGATCGGCCAGCATCCGGGCCGCGATGTCGCCGGTGTGGGCGCCGTCCTGCGCGGTGTGGCAGTCCTGGCCGCCGACCAGCAGGCCGCTGCCCTGCACCGCATCGGCGATCGGCGCGATGATGGTGGCCGGCGGGCAGATCAGCAGGTCGAAGGCCGGGTCGACCGTGCGGGCCAGCCGCAAAGCGAGGTCGCGGGCCAGCGCCGTACCGTCGGTGCGCAGCAGGTTCATCTTCCAGTTGCCCGCGATCAGCTTGCGCGCCATCACCCCGTTCTCCTGCTGGTGCTCGATCCCGCCCTTGATGTACCAACCCGGGCGCCGCGACGCCACAGGGACTCCTTGCTCATTGCTGCCCGGGAAGGCCGCACCTATGATGCGCGCCCAAACCGCCCGGGAGACCGGAGCGGCCTCGCCCTTTGTTTACGGTCGTCATGCTGCAGATCCTCCGCCACAAGGCCGGCTCCATCGTCGTCAAGGTGCTGTTCGTCCTCCTGATCCTGAGCTTCGCGGTCTGGGGCATCGGCGACATCTTCCGCAACCGGGGCCAGTCCGACACCGTGGCCACGGTCGGCGACGTGACGATCAGCCTGGGCCAGCTCGACAGCCAGTTCCGCTCGATCGCCCAGAGCCAGCGGATCCCGCTCTCCGTCGCCCAGCAGCTCGGCTTCCCGCAGCGCGTGCTGGACAACATGATCTCCGGCTTCCTGTACGACCAGCTGGCCGTCGATCTCGGCTACGACCTGTCGACCGACGCGGTCGCCGACGCCGTGCGCGTCGACCCGCGGTTCCGCGATCCGGCCACCAACCAGTTCAGCCGCGACCGCTTCCTGCAGGCGCTGCAGGCCGGCGGCACCAACGAGGCCGGGTTCATCGCCTATCAGCGGGGCCAGATGCAGCAGCAGCAGGTGATGCGGGCGCTGTTCAGCGGCGCCGAGCCGCCACAGGCGCTGGTCGACCCGATCTACAAGTACCGCCGCGAGGCCCGGGTGGCCGACACGGTCACGCTGCGCAACGCCGACCAGACCGGCGTGCCGCAGCCGACCCAGGCCGATCTCGAGGCCTATCACAAGGATCACGGCGACAAGTTCCAATCGCCGGAGTACCGGACGCTGAGCGTCGTGCTGCTGAACACCGACGAGTTCGCCAAGAATGTCACGGTGTCGGAGGACGAGGCCCGCACCCAATACGACAAGAACCAGGCCAATTATCAGAAGCCGGAGATGCGCCGCTTCGACCAGGTGATCGCCCCGACCAAGGAACTGGCCGACCAGATCGCCGCGGCGGTGCGTGGCGGCAAGGCCGTGCAGCAGGCGGTGGACGAGTCCGGCAACGCCGCGGTCAAGCTGATCCCGGTCGACTTCACCGCCAAGTCGGCGATGCCGATCCCGGCCCTGGCCGACCCCGCCTTCACCCTGGCCGAAGGCCAGGCGACCGACCCGGTGCAATCGCCCTTCGGCTGGCATGTGCTGGTGCTGACCGGGGTCCAGCCCGCCCGCACCGTGCCGTTCGAGGAGGCGCGGGCCGAGATCGAGGCCCAGCTGAAGCAGAGCAAGGCGGCCGACGCCCTGTACGAGGCCGCCAACAAGTTCGAGGACGCGCTGGCCGACAATGTCCCGATCGACAAGGCGGCGCAGGAGTTCGGCTTCACCGTCACCGCGGTCCCGGCCGTGGCCCAGGACGGCACGACCCAGAGCGGCCAGCCGCTGCCGCCGCTGCCCGGCCAGCCGCAGGTGCTGCAGGCCGCCTTCCAGCTGCAGCAGAACGATGTCAGCCCGATGGGCACGATCGACGACAAGACCTCCTTCATCGTCCGCGTCGACAGCATCGTGCCGCCGGCAACCGAGCCCTTGGCCAAGGTGCGCGACGAGGTCGCCGCCGCCTGGACCGAGCAGAAGCAGGCCGATGCGGCCACGGCGCTGGCCGCCGACGTCGCCAAGCGCCTGTCCGCCGGCGAGGCCGCGGCCGATGTCGCCAAGGCCGTCGGCGGACAATATGCCGAGACCCCGGCGCTGCTGCGCGACGGCAGCAATGCCGGCGCCGTTCCCGCAGGGCTGGTGCGCGACCTGTTCGCCGCCAAGGTCGGCGGCACGGCGACGGCGGAGACCCCGGGCGGCCGTGTCGTCGCCCGCCTGACCAGGGTCGAGCCGGCCAAGCCCGACGCCACGGCCGAAGCCGCGGTGAAGCAGGACCTGCGGCGCGGCCTCGCGGTCGATGTCGGCGGCGGCCTGGACCAGGCGCTGCGCGCCCGCTATGGAGTGACTGTTGACCAGGCGGTCCTCGCCCGGTTGAACTACCAGGAATGATGTCGATGATCCCCCTTGCGGCGTCTCAGCGCCCCTGCGCCGGACCCGGTCCGGCGGCCCCGTCCTCTCCGCGCGGAGAGGCGATGGGCTGGCGCTGGCCGGCGGATGCGGGGGCTGCGGCCTGGGGGCGCCAAGCAGGCGGCGGTGAGCGATGGCGTGGCGGCGACGACCGTTCCGCCCTCGCCCGCCCTACCCCCATCATCGCAGGTCACCGCCATGCCGGATTCCACGGCTTTTGACGCCTTCGCCGACACTTATCGCGCCGGCAAACCGCAGGTCGTCTGGACCCGCCTCGTCTCCGATCTCGACACCCCGGTCTCGGCCATGCTCAAGCTGGCCGGGGACGAGCCCTATTCCTTCCTGCTCGAATCGGTCGAGGGCGGCGCCATCCGCGGCCGCTACAGCGCCATCGGGCTCAAGCCCGACCTGATCTGGCGCTGCCGCGGCGACGCGGTCGAGATCAACCGCAGGGCGCTGGCCGACCTCGGCACCTTCACGCCGGTGGCGCAGGCGCCGCTCGACAGCCTGCGCGGGCTGATCGCGGAATCGCGGATCGACCTGCCGCGCGGCTTCCCGCCGCTGGCTGCCGGGCTGTTCGGCTATCTCGGCTACGACATGGTCCGGCAGATGGAAGCGCTGCCGGACACCAATCCGGACACGCTGGGCGTGCCGGATTCGATCATGATGCGGCCGACCATCGTCTGCGTCTTCGACACCATCGCCGACGTCGTCACCATCGTCACCCCGGTGTTCCATGACCCGGCGGTGACGGCGGAAAAGGCGCATGAGGCGGCGTGCGAGCGGCTGTCGGACGTGGTTGCCCGCTTCGAATCCAGCCTGCCGCACCGCGAGGCGGCGGCCGAGGGCAACCTGCCCGCTTTGCTCGAGCCGAGCTCGAACATGACGCGGGAGGAGTACCACGCGGTGGTCGAGCGGGCGAAGGAGTACATCCGCGCCGGCGACATCTTCCAGGTGGTGCTGTCGCAGCGCTTCTCCCTGCCCTTCACCCTGCCGCCCTTCGCGCTGTACCGGGCATTGCGGCGGCTGAACCCGTCGCCCTTCCTGGTGTTCCAGAACTTCGGCGACTTCGCCATCGTCGGGTCGAGCCCTGAGATCCTGGTGCGGCTGCGCGACGGCGAGGTCACCATCCGGCCGATCGCCGGCACCCGGCCGCGCGGTGCCACGCCGGAGGAGGATGTGGCGCTGGAGCAGGACCTGCTGGCCGACCCGAAGGAGCGGGCCGAGCATCTGATGCTGCTCGACCTCGGCCGCAACGATGTCGGCCGGGTGTCGCAGATCGGCTCGGTCAAGGTCACCGACCGCTTCATCGTCGAGCGCTACTCGCATGTCATGCACATCGTCTCCAACGTCGTCGGCCGGATCGCGCCGGACCAGGACGTGGTGGCGGCGCTGGCCGCCGGCTTCCCCGCCGGCACCACCAGCGGCGCGCCGAAGGTGCGGGCAATGGAGATCATCGACGAGCTGGAGGTGGCGCGGCGCGGCATCTATGCCGGCGCGATGGGCTATTTCGGCGCCAATGGCGACATGGACACCTGCATCGCCCTGCGCACCGCGGTGGTGAAGGACGACACGCTCTACATCCAGGCCGGCGGCGGCGTGGTCGCCGACAGCAGCCCGGAGGGCGAGTACCAGGAGACCCGCAACAAGGCGCGGGCGCTGGTACGCGCCGCCGAAGATGCGGTACGCTTCGCCAACCGGCCGCGCAACGGCAACCGGCCCATGGGACATGTCTAGAGATCGCATCCTTTCGCAGCAGCATCGCCCCCTGCTGCATCGATGGTGAGGCCGGCCGGATCCCCGCCGCTCCTCCCCATTCCCACGCCTCGAAAGGGCGACTCCCATGCTTCTGCTGATCGATAACTACGACAGCTTCACCTACAACCTGGTGCATTACCTCGGCGAGCTCGGGGCCGACACCGAGGTCCGCCGCAACGACGCGCTGACGGTCGACGAGGCGCTGGCGCTGCGGCCCGACGGCATCGTCCTCTCGCCCGGCCCCTGCGACCCCGACAAGGCCGGCATCTGCATGGACCTGATCCGGGCCGCCGCCGGAAAGGTGCCGGTGTTCGGCGTTTGCCTCGGCCACCAGGCGATCGGCCAGGTCTTCGGCGGCCGGATCGTCCGGGCACCGGAGCCGATGCACGGCAAGATCAGCCCGGTGCACCACCATGGCGGCGGCGTGCTGGCCGGGCTGCCGGACAATTTCGAGGCCACCCGCTACCACTCGCTGACCATCGCGCCCGAGAGCATGCCCGACAGCCTGGAGGCCACGGCCTGGACCGCGGACGGGGTGATCATGGCGCTGCGGCACAAGACCCTGCCGATCCATGGCGTGCAGTTCCATCCGGAGAGCATCGCCTCGCAATACGGCCACAAGATCCTGCAGAACTTCCTGGCCATCGCCGAGCGGCGGAACGCGGCATGACGACCGAGATGCGACCCTTCATCGCCAAGGCCGCGCTGGGCCAGCCGCTGGACGCCGCCACCGCCCGTGCCGCCTTCGAGATCATCATGTCCGGCGAGGCGACGCCGGCGCAGATCGGCGGCTTCCTGATGGCGCTGCGCGTCCGCGGTGAGACGCCGGAGGAGATCGCCGCCGCCGCCCGGGTGATGCGCGACAAGGCCGTGACCATCGACGCGCCGGACGGCGCCATCGACTGCTGCGGCACCGGCGGCGACAATTCCGGCTCCTTCAACGTCTCGACCGCCGTCTCCTTCGTCCTGGCCGGCGCCGGCGTGCCGGTGGCCAAGCACGGCAACCGCGCCGCCTCCAGCCTGACCGGCGCAGCGAACGTGCTGACCGAGCTCGGCGTCAATGTCGAGGCGCCGCCGGAGGTGATGCGCGAGGCGCTGTGGGAGGCCCAGATCGGCTTCCTGTTCGCGCCGCTGTATCACAGCGCCATGCGCCATGTCGGCCCGGCGCGGCAGGAGCTGGGCACCCGCACCATCTTCAACCTGCTCGGGCCCCTGGCCAACCCGGCCGGGGTGAAGCGCCAGCTGCTCGGCGTCTTCGCCGAGGCCTGGGTCGAGCCGGTGGCCCAGGCGCTGAACCAGCTGGGCAGCGAGACCGCCTGGGTGGTGCATGGCAGCGACGGCCTCGACGAGATGACCACCACCGGCCCGACCGCGGTGGCGGAGCTGCGTGGTGGCCAGATCCGGCGCCTGACCGTGACGCCGGAAGATGCCGGGCTGCGCCGCGCGGTCCCGGAGGACCTCAAGGGCGGCGATCCGGCGACCAACGCCGCCGCCCTGCGCGCCGTGCTGGGCGGGGCGCACGGCGCCTATCGCGACATCGTGCTGCTGAATGCCGCAGCCTGCTTCATCGTCGCCGACCGGGTCTCTACACTGCCCGACGGCGCCGCCCTCGCGGCCCGCATCATCGACGACGGCTCGGCCGCCCATGTCCTCGAGCGGCTGGCCCGGATCACGAGCCAGGGAACGGCATGAGCGACACCCTCACCCGCATCGTCGCCGACAAGCGCCGGCACATCGAGGCCCGCAAGGCGGCGGTGCCCGCGGCGGAGATCGGCCGCTTGGCCGACCGGGCCGCGCCGCCGCGCGGCTTCGTCGCGGCGCTGCGCCGGGCCCAGGCGGAAGGCCGCTACGGCCTGATCGCCGAGATCAAGAAGGCCTCGCCGTCGAAGGGGCTGATCCGCCCGGATTTCGACCCGCCCGCCCTCGCCCGCGCCTATCGCGACGGCGGCGCCAGCTGCCTGTCGGTGCTGACCGACATGCCTTACTTCCAGGGCGCCGACGAATACCTGACCGCCGCCCGCAACGCCGTCGAGCTGCCGGTGCTGCGCAAGGACTTCATGGTCGACCCCTATCAGGTCGTCGAGGCCCGGGCGCTGGGCGCCGACTGCATCCTCTTGATCATGGCGGCGCTGGACGACGCCACCGCCCGCGAGCTGGAGCAGGCGGCGATCGACGCCGGCATGGACGTGCTGGTCGAGGTGCATGACGCGGCCGAGCTGGACCGGGCGCTGAAACTGCGCTCGCCGCTGCTCGGCATCAACAACCGCAACCTCAAGACCCTGCAGGTCGACCTCGCCACCA
Source organism: Inquilinus sp. OTU3971 (assembly GCF_038440215.1). NCBI lineage: Bacteria > Pseudomonadati > Pseudomonadota > Alphaproteobacteria > Rhodospirillales > Rhodospirillaceae > Inquilinus > Inquilinus sp. OTU3971. The sequence goes on from NZ_JASATH010000112.1 coordinate 20,898, forward strand.
CGGAGGCTCTGGCGGCCCATGTGCCGGGCGACCGGTTGCTGGTCTCCGAGAGCGGCCTGTTCACGCCAACCGACCTGGCCCGGATGGCCCGCGCCGGCGCCACCACCTTCCTGATCGGCGAAAGCCTGATGCGGCACGACGACGTCGCCGCCGCCACCCGTGCGCTGCTGACGCCGGACGCGAGATCCTCGGCGGCATGACCGGCGAGCTGACCCATTTCGATTCGGCCGGCCAGGCGCGCATGGTCGACGTCTCCGCCAAGGAGGCGACGGTGCGGGTGGCGCGGGCCGGCTGCCGGGTGGAGATGAAGCCGGAGACGCTGGCGCTGATCGCTTCCGGCGGCCATGCCAAGGGCGACGTGCTGGGCATCGCCCGCATCGCCGGCATCATGGCCGCCAAGCGCACGTCCGACCTGATCCCGCTGTGCCACCCGCTGCCGCTGTCCAGCGTCGAGCTGGCGCTGCGCTGCGATGCCGAGCACAGCCGGGTCGAGATCGAGGCCACGGTCAAGGTCACCCACCGCACCGGGGTGGAGATGGAGGCGCTGACCGCCGCCTCGGTCGCCGCCCTGACCGTCTACGACATGTGCAAGGCGGTCGACCGCGGCATGGTCGTGACCGACCTGCGGCTGCTGCACAAATCCGGCGGGCGGTCAGGCACTTACGAGGCCCAGACATGATCCCGGTCGCCGAGGCCCGCGCCCGCATCCTCGCCGCCTTCGCCGCCCTGCCGGCCGAGACCGTGCCCCTGCCCGCCGGGCTGGGCCGGATCCTGGCCGAGCCAGTGGCGGCGCGGCTGACCCAGCCGCCGCTCGACGTCTCGGCCATGGATGGCTGGGCGGTGCGGGCCGCCGATGTCGCGACCGTCCCGGCGACGCTGCGGCGGATCGGTGAGGTCCCGGCCGGCGGCCGCTTCGAGGGCGCGGTCGGCCCGGGCCAATGCGTCCGCATCTTCACCGGCGCGCCGCTGCCGGACGGCGCCGATGCCGTGGTGCTGCAGGAGGACACCGACGCCGACGGCGACCGGGTCACGGTGCGCGAGGGCGTCGCCGCCGGCCGCCATGTGCGCAAGGCCGGGCTGGATTTCCGCACCGGCGACGTGCTGCTGCAGCCGGGCCGGCGCCTGACCGCGCGCGACATCGGCATCGCCGCCTCGACCAACCATCCCTGGCTGCATGTGCGCCGCCGGCCGCGCGTGGCGGTGCTGGCGACCGGCGACGAGATCGTGCTGCCGGGCGAGGCGCTGGGGCCGAGCCAGATCGTCAGCTCCAACTCCCATGCCCTGGCCGCGCTGATCCGCAGCTGCGGCGGCGAGCCGGTCGATCTCGGCATCGCCCGCGACAATGCCGACTCCCTGGCGGCGCTGGCCGCCGGCGCCCGCGGTGCCGACCTGATCGTCACCACCGGCGGCGCCTCGGTCGGCGAGCATGACCTGATCCGCTCGGTGCTCGGCGAGCGCGGCCTGGCGCTCGACTTCTGGACCATCGCCATGCGGCCGGGCAAGCCGCTGATGTTCGGCCGGCTCGGCGACACGCCGTTGCTCGGCCTGCCCGGCAACCCGGTCTCGACCATGGTCTGCGGCTGGCTGTTCCTGCGCCCGGTGCTGTGGGCCCTGCAGGGGGCCGAGGCGCCGGAGAACCGCGTCGCCGCGACACTGGGCCGCGACCTGCCGGCCAATGACCGGCGCGAAGATTACCTGCGGGCGCGGATCGAACGGACAGATTCCGGTTATGTCGCCACTCCGTTCCCGACCCAGGACAGCTCGATGCTGTCGCTGCTGGCCGCGGCCGACGGGCTGGTGATCCGCCCGCCCCATGCGCCGGCCGCGGCGCGCGGCGAGCCGGTCGAGGCGGTGCTGTTCGGCGACGGGATCTGACCCGGCGATCGTTACAAGGAAGTAAAGAACCGAGAGTGCCGCAGTTAGGCGCTTGTGTTTTTGTTTTGTTCCTCCTAATGTTCTCTCCAGGGATTCGGCCGCGCCGCGGCCCCTGCCAACGGAGGATGCCTTGCTGACGCGAAAGCAACAGGAGTTGTTGTTGTTCGTTCACCGCCGTCTGGAGGCGGACGGCGTCAGTCCTTCCTTCGACGAGATGAAGGACGCGCTGGCCCTGAAGTCGAAATCGGGCATCCATCGACTGATCACCGGGCTCGAGGAGCGCGGTTTTATTCGGCGGCTGCCGCATCGGGCCCGGGCGCTGGAGGTGCTCAAGCTGCCGGATTGCCTGAAGTCGGACGCGCCGGCCGGGTCGCCGGCCGAGGATGACAACGTTGTCCCCTTCCGGCCCGTGCGCTCCGACGTCGCCCTGCCCGGCCGCAAGCTGGAGCGCGCCGATCTCAGCAACCCCGAGCTCGGCGTCCGCCTGCCGCTCTACGGCCGGATCGCCGCCGGCATGCCGATCGAGGCGCTGCGCGACCATTCCAACTATGCCGAGGTGCCGGCCTCGCTGCTTGGCCCGGGTGAGCACTACGCCCTGGAGGTCGCCGGCGACAGCATGGTCGAGGCCGGGATCCTGGACGGCGACACCGTCATCATCAAGCGCTGCGACGCGGCCGATCCCGGCGTCATCGTCGTCGCCCTGGTCGACGACAACGAGGTGACGCTGAAGCGGCTGCGCAAGAAGGGCGCCTCGATCGGGCTGGAGGCCGCCAACTCCGCCTATGAGACCCGCTACCTGCCCTCCGATCGCGTCCGCATCCAGGGGCGACTGATCGGGCTGCTGCGGACCTATTCGTAAGCCCTTGCGCGCCCTCTCCGGGCGGATCGTGACCGCGTGAGGCGCTCCAACAGCGGCCGGCCCGGGCACCGGGCAACCGGTGCCGAGCGGGCCACGGCGCAACAGGTCGCGGAAGCGGCCGGCGTGTCGATCTCCGCCGTCTCCCGCACCTTCACCAAGGATGCCAGCGTCTCGCCCCGGATGCGGGCCCGCGTCCTGGCGGCGGCGGAGGCGCTGGGCTACCGCCCCAACCGGCTGGCGCGCAGCCTGATGACCGGCCGGACCGAGCTGGTCGGGCTGGTCTCGAGCCATTTCGCCAACCCCGCCTTCATGGACGTGTTCGACCTGTTCACGCGGGAGCTGCAGCGCCGTGGGCTGCGGCCGCTGATCGCCAACCTGTCGGAGGATGGCGGCGCCGACTCCGCCCTCGACATGATGCTGCAATACAGCGTCGATGCGGTGCTGATCGCCACCTCCGCGCCGCCGGAGGGCTTCGCCGATTCCTGCGCCCGCGCCGGGCTGCCGGTGGTGCATGTGTTCGGCCGGGCGGAGGCGGCTGTGCCGGCGGTGACGGTCGACAATGTCGCGGGCGGGCGGCTGGTCGCCGAGGCGATGCTGGCGCGCGGCCTGCAGCAATTGGCCTTCCTCGGCGGGGCCGGGACCGATTCGTCGTCGATCGACCGCGCCGCGGGTTTTTTGAGCGGGCTGGAAGCGGCAGGTCTGCGGCCCCTGGCCGTGGAGTTCGCCGGCGACTATTCGCATGAGCATGGCCGCAGCGGCATGCACGCCCTGCTCGACCGGCATCGGCCGCAGGCGGTGTTCTGCGGCGACGACATCCTGGCGCTCGGCGCCTTCGACGCCTGCCGCGAGCGCGGCCTCGCCGTGCCACAGGAGATCGGCATCGTCGGCTTCGACGACATGACGCTGGCCGCCTGGCCCGCCTATCGCCTGACCACGGTCCGCCAGCCGATGGCCGAGATGGTGCGCCACGCCATCGACCAGATCGCCGCCCGCCTGGCCGATCCCGACCACCCGATCCAGGGCCGGCTGTTCGACATCCGCCTGGTCGAGCGCGACAGCCTCTAGGCGCCGGTCCGCAGCCCTTCCAGAGACCGCCTCAGCTGCCGGGCGCAGGCCTCCAACGGAGCCGCGTCCTGTTGCGCCTTGGCCTGGGCCATCGCCCCGGAATAGGCGGCGACGACGAAGGCCGCCAGCTCGTCGGCGTCCGCTTCGGCCAGGTGGCCGGCCGCCTGGTCGGCCCGCAGCCTCGCGGCAATCGCCGCCCGCCAGGCCTCGAACACCACCTGCATCGCGGTGCGGAACTCCGGATCGGCCAGGGAAAGCTCCAGCGCCAGGTTGTTCAGCGGGCAGCCGGAGACGGCGCCGCGCCGCCGCAGCCCCGCTGCGATCCGGTCGAACACGCCGGCGATGCCGTCGATCGCGTCCGGCGCCGAGCGGACCGGCTCGATCCAGGTCTCATCCACCTCCCCCGCCACCCGGTCGCGGATCACGGCGAGGCCGAGCGCCTTTTTGGTCGGGAAATGGTGGTACAGCGCCCCGCCGGTCACCCCGGCCTCGCGCATCAGCTCATGCATGCCGGTGGCCTGGTAGCCGCGGGATTGGAACGCCTCCGCCGCCACATCCAGCAGGCGCCGGCGCATGCCCTCGGGGTCGTAGCTGCGCTTTCGCCTGATCTCGCTCTCGGTCATGTCCCACTGTAGCATATTGACTCAACCGGACAATCAGTCTGTTCTTGAACCGGACAACCGGTCTGTTTTGATGGAGGAAAGGCACTCATGCAAAGCGAGACCTTCAGCCCGATCGTGGAGCTGCGGCGCTACACGCTGCATCCGGGGCAGCGCGATGTGCTGATTGCGCTGTTCGACCGCGAGTTCGTCGAGACGCAGGAGGCGGTCGGGATCGACGTCATCGGCCAGTTCCGCGACCTCGACGCGCCCGACCATTTCGTCTGGCTGCGCGGCTTCCCGGACCTGCGGTCGCGGACCGAGTCGCTGCGCGCCTTCTATGGCGGGCCGGTGTGGCAGACGCATCGCAGCGCCGCCAACGCCACCATGATCGATTCGGACGACGTGCTGCTGCTGCGGCCGGCACATCCGGATTCGGGCTTCCGGCTCGGCCGCGACCGCCCCGCCCCGGAGAGCAACGGGGCCTCGAACGGGATCATCGTGGCCACCACCTGGCATCTTCAGCCATCGGCCGAAGCAAGGTTTCCGGAGGTATTCGAGGCCATCCTAGCACCGATGCTAAGCGATGCCGGCGTGCCGATCCTGGCGAACTTCGTGTCCGAGCATGGCGAGAACGGCTTCCCGGCCCTGCCGGTGCGCGAGGACGCACATGTCTTTGTCTGGTTCTCCCGCTTCCCGGACCGGGCCACCCATGAGCGCCACGCCGTAACTCCCGGCGTCGCCGAGGCGCTGCGGCCGTACCTGGCCCGGCCGCCGGAGGTCGCCCTGCTGTCACCGACCACACGGTCGCGGTTGAGGTCGTAGGTTGGGTTCGCGCCTGCGAACCCAACATCGCGCAGCCCGAGCCGGTGTTGGGGGGGGG
>NZ_JASATH010000113.1:0-25922 GCF_038440215.1 Inquilinus sp. OTU3971
GCGGCGGCGAGACTATCCGCGCCGCCCTGCTCTGCGCCGATCTGCGTGACTTCACCGCCCTGTCCGAGGCGACGGCGCCCGCCGAGGTGATCGCCACGCTCGACGCCTGGTTCGACCGCATCGCCGGGGCGGTGCACGCCTTCGGCGGCGAGGTGCTGAAGTTCATGGGCGACGGGCTGCTGGCGATCTTCCCGGTCACCGGCCCCCCGGCCGAGGCCCAGGGGGCCTACGAGGCCCGCGAGGCTTGCGAGGCGGCGCTGCGCGCGGTCGCCGCCGCCCGCGCCGGCATGGCCCATCTCGACGCCACGCGGCAAACCCGGGGGCTGCCGCCGCTGCCGTTCGGCGCGGCGCTGCATCTGGGCGAGATGATGTGGGGCAATATCGGCGCCGCCGACCGGCTGGACTTCACCGCCATCGGCCCGGCGGTCAACCTGGTCAGCCGGCTGGAGGGGCTGTGCCGGCCGCTCGGCCGGGCGGTGCTGATCTCCGGCGCGGTCGCCGCCGAGACCGCGGCACCGCTGGTGCCGCTGGGCGAGCACGCGCTGCGCGGCATCGCGGCACCCTGCGCCGTCTTCACCCTGCCGGATGCGTGACCTGGCCGGCCGCGGCCAGCAGTTCCTCGCAGAGCTCGGCGATCACCAGCCAGGTCAACACCCAGTGGCTTTCACCGCCGGGGAGGCAGGACGCCGCCGCCTCCCGCCGTGCCTCCGCCGGCGCGTCCGGACCGTGCCGGCGCAGCAGCACCCGGGCGGAAAGCTCGAGCTCATGGGCGGTCAGGCGGCTCATGCTCGGTTCGGCAAATAGGGGGGACACCATCCCTATCTATGAAGATTAGATAAAATTGTCTACATCGAATCGGACATCGAACCAAAATCGATTAGGAAAGTTCGGCGACAGAAAAGCAAAGGCTCCCTGCCGCATCCGGTTGGGTTCGCGACCGCGAACCCTACATCCCAGGGGAGACGCGTGTTGGGTTCGCCTGCGGCGAACCCAACCTACTCTGCTGAGATTGTCACGCCGCCTTGCGCAGATGGCCGTCCTTGACCAGGACTTCGGCGATCTGGACGGCGTTCAGCGCGGCGCCCTTGCGCAGATTGTCGGCGACCACCCAGAACGACAGGCCGTTCTCGACCGTGGAATCCTCACGGATGCGGCTGACGAAGACTTGGTCCTCGCCGGCGCATTCGACCGGGGTGACGTAGCCCTCGTCGGCGCGGTGGTCGACCACGGCGATGCCCGGCGCCCGCTTCAGCGCGGCCCGCGCCTCGCCGGCCGTGATCGGGTTCTCGCACTCGATGTTCACCATCTCGGAATGGCCGATGAAGACCGGCACCCGCACGCAATGGGCGACGACCTTGATCGCGGGGTCGAGGATCTTCTTGGTCTCGACCATCATCTTCCACTCCTCCTTCGTCGAACCGTCGTCCATGAAGCTGTCGATGTGCGGGATGACGTTGAAGGCGATCTGCTTGGTGAACTTCTCCTTCACGATCGGGTCGTTCACATAGACGGCGCGGGTCTGGTTGAACAGCTCGTCCATCGCCTCCTTGCCGCCGCCGGAGACCGACTGGTAGGTCGAGACCACGACGCGACGGATCTTGGCCAGCTCGTGCAGCGGCCGCAGCGCCATCACCATCTGGATGGTGGAGCAGTTCGGGTTGGCGATGATGCCCTTGCGGCTGAACTGGGCGATCGCCTGCGGGTTGACCTCGGGCACCACCAGCGGCACGTCCGGGTCCATCCGGAAATGCGAGGTGTTGTCGATCACCACCGCCCCGGCCTTGGCCGCGCGCGGGCTGTGCACAGCCGAGACCTTGGCACCCGGCGAGGACAGCACGATGTCGATGCCCTTGAAGTCGAACTTGGCGAGGTCCTGCACGTCGAGGATGTCGTCTTCGCCGAAGGAGACCTGGCGCCCGACCGAGCGCTCCGACGCCAGCGCAACGACCTCATCGACCGGGAACTTCCGCTCGGCGAGGATGGAAAGCATCTCGCGACCGACATTGCCGGTGGCTCCGATGACCGCGACCCGATAGCCCATATCCGTAATCCGGCTGTTCGATTGCTGAAAGGGATGCACTCGGTAGAATGTATGCCGATCCGCGCGCAAGGACACAGCCATGCGAATAGCGCGCGGCGATCATGCCGCCAGGGGACGGCTGGCCGCTGGACAAGGGAGGACCGGAGATGGCCGAGAGGCTGCCGAGCTATTCCGCCTTCTGGCCCTATTACCTGCGCGAGCACGCGCGGCCGTGGACCCGGGCGCTGCATTTCACCGGCACCAGCCTGGCGCTGCTGTGCCTGCTGCTGCTGATCGTCACCGGCAGCTGGTGGTGGCTCCTGGCGGCGCTGGTCGCGGGCTACCTCTTCGCCTGGATCGGCCATTTCTTCATCGAGCACAACCGCCCGGCCACCTTCACCCACCCGCTGTGGTCGCTCTACAGCGACTTCCGCATGTACGGGCTGTGGGTCGCTGGCCGACTGGGGGACGAACTGCGGCGGGCGGGGGTGCAGCCGTAAGGCTGCGATCCCGGCCCACCCCAATGTCATTGCCGGGCGACAGTGTGGGGACGGAACGGCCTCTCAGAACCGGTACCGCAGCCCTAAGGCCACGATGTCGACGCTGCCGTCGTTCTTGGCGTCGTAGTCGACCTGCGTCTCCAGCGGCGTGCCGGTATAGAAGTCGCGCTCGGCGTCCATCTTGCGGCCGTCGATGAAGATGTGGGTGTAGGCGAAGTCGACCGACATGTTCTCCATGACGTCGTAGCTGAGGCCGGCCGACAGCCAGTAGCGGTCGCCGTCCGGGGTGCGGCTGGAGCGGTAGCCGGCCTTGGTCGGCGTCGGGTCGAACTGGAAGCCGGCGCGCAGGGTCAGGTCGTCGTTCCAGTAGTATTCGCCGCCGAGCGAGAACCCGACCGTGTCCTGGTAGCGCTGCTCGTTCACCAGGTCGTCGCCGCCGTCGCTGCGCTTGACCCGGATCTCCTTGAACGACGACCAGCCGTACCAGGTGACGCCGCCCAGCAGCGCGATCTGCGGCGTGATCTCCTGGCGGATACCGAAACTGAGGATCGGCGGCAGGTTCAGCTTGGCGCGGCCGCCGGTGGCGAAATCCGCGGTCGCCGGAAGCCCCGGCAGCGGCGGGAAATCGATGCCGTCGAGCTTGGCCTTGCCGTCCAGCATGTGGTCCATGCCGGAGCGGAAATGGACGCCGACCCGGGTGCCTTCGACCGGCTGCACGATGGCGCCGATGTTGTAGCCGACGGCCCAGCTGTCGCCCTTGATCGTCAGGTCGCCGTCACCGGAGAAGGCCGGCAGCAGCGCCCCGACCGGGTTCGGCACCTTGCTCTCCAGCTTGGCCCAGGCATAGGAGATGTCGATGCCGCCGCCGATCGACAGCCAGTCGTTCACCCGATAGGCCACGGTCGGCGAGAAGTTGTAGACCTGCAGCTCGGTCTTGGTGGCGTCGTAGCGGCCGAACCAGTTGCTGTTGTACTGGCTCTCCAGCCCGAAGGGGGCGCCCAGGCCGATGCCGAACCACAGGCGGTTGTCGGTCGACGGCACCGGCAGGGCGACATAGCCATGCGGCACCAGGGTCGGGTCGTAGGGGTTGTTGCTCCGGCTCTCGCCGGAGATGGCACGCGGCCCCGGGTTGAACACGCCGGCCGGTGTGCGCAGGGCCGGGTAGTCGATGGTCGAGCCGTCGTCGGTCAGCTTGGAGTCCGGGATCAGCAGGCTGCCGCCGAACTGCGCCTCGCCCTGCTTCAGGAAGCCCATGCCGGCCGGGTTGAAATAGATGGTGCTGGCGTCGTCGGCCGCGGCAACGGAGCCGGCGAAGGCGCGGCCGAGGCCGGTCACGCTCTGCTCCTGGATGTAGAAGCCGGCCGCATTCGCCGATCCGGCCCCGAGCCCTGCCCCGGCGGACATCGCCGCCACCCCCAACGCCAGACGCGAAATCCCCTGCTTCATCTCGGCATGTCCCCCCCGGCCGTGACCGATCTGTCGCGCAATGTTGCGCTTGTAACAGTTACGTCACGCCAAAGTCGGCGGCGCCGTCAAGCACTGTTCAAGGTCTCGATGAGATTGAATACCTTCAAAGCGGCAGAACCCAGCCGGACGCTACGTCAACCGGCCGCAAAAAGTGCCGCCGGGAAGAACAGTCGGAACTATCCGCAGCGGCAACCGGCGCGAATCGCGTAAAATTGATTCGGCTATGTGTGGGGACTGCCGAAATGCCAGACAAAAAGGGCGAGACCAACGGCCCCGCCCTTTCGCACTGCACAAATTACTGGGAAGGATCGGCACCAGCGACGCAAACAAAAGCCGCGACAGCGGCCTTTAACGGGACCGTGCGGCCATAGCTTCCAGGATCGCCGTGCCCATGTCGCCGGTCGAGACCACCTGGGTGGCGCCGGTGCCGGCGATGTCGGCGGTGCGGATGCCGCGGTCGAGCACGTCCGACACCGCGCCCTCGATCAGGTCGGCCTCGGCGCCGAGGTCGAAGCTGTAGCGCAGCATCATGCCGAAGCTGAGCAGCGTGGCGATCGGGTTGGCCTTGCCCTGGCCGGCGATGTCCGGCGCCGAGCCGTGCACCGGCTCGTACAGCGCGCGGCGGCGGCCGGTGGCGTCAGGCGCGCCGAGCGAGGCCGAGGGCAGCATGCCGAGCGAGCCGGTCAGCATCGCCGCCTCGTCCGACAGCATGTCGCCGAACAGGTTGTCGGTGACGATGACGTCGAACTGCTTCGGGTTGCGCACCAGCTGCATGGCGCAGTTGTCGGCCAGCATGTGGCTGAGCTGGACGTCCGAATACTGCTCCTGGTGCAGCTTCGTCACCTCCTCGCGCCACAGCCGGCCCGATTCCATGACGTTCATCTTCTCGACCGAGCACAGCCGGTTGCCGCGCTTGCGCGCCAGCTCGAAGGCCACGGCGGCGACGCGGCGGATCTCCGACGTCGTGTAGACCTGGGTGTTGATGCCGCGACGCTCGCCATTGCCGATATCGGTGATGCCGCGCGGCTCGCCGAAATAGACGCCGCCGGTCAGCTCGCGCACGATCAGGATGTCGAGGCCCTCGACCACCTCGCGCTTCAGGGTCGAGGCATCGGCCAGGGCCGGGTAGACCAGCGCCGGGCGGAGATTGGCGAACAGCTCCAGGTCCTTGCGCAGGCGCAGCAGGCCGGCTTCCGGCCGGATCGAGAAGTCGACGCCGTCCCATTTCGGCCCGCCGACCGCGCCGAGCAGCACGGCGTCGACGTTCAGAGCCTTCTCCATGGTGGCGTCGGTGACCGGCACGCCGTTGGCGTCGATCGAGCAGCCGCCGACCAGCTGCTCGTCGATGTCGAAGCCGACGGCGCGGTGGCTGCCCAGCCACTCGGCGGCGCGCTTGACCTCGCCCATCACCTCCGGGCCGATGCCGTCACCGGCCAGGACGAGGAGCTTCTTGTTGGCAGCCATGGGGAAACGACCTTCAGCGGGGTTGGAGGAAGGGAACGGAGTGGGAAGCCCGGCGACTCAGGCGGCCAGCCAGGGCTGCGCCGACTTCCGCTTGGCCTCGAAGCTGTCGATCTCGTCGGTCTGCTGCAGCGTCAGGCCGATATCGTCGAGGCCGTTGATCAGGCAGTGCTTGCGGAACGGGTCGAGGTCGAAGCGGAGGGTCTGGCCGTCCGGCCGGGTGATCTCCTGCTTTTCCAGATCGATCGTCATGGTCGAGTTGGCGCCGTTCTCGGCGTCCTTCATCAGCAGCTCGACCTGCTCCTGCGGCAGGGCGATCGGCAGGATGCCGTTCTTGAAGCAGTTGTTGTAGAAGATGTCGGCGAAGCTGGGCGCGATGACGCAGCGGATGCCGAAATCCAAGAGCGCCCAGGGCGCATGCTCGCGCGACGAGCCGCAGCCGAAATTGTCGCCGGCGACCAGGATCTGCGCCTTCTGATAGGCCGGCCGGTCGAGCACGAAATCCTTCGGATTGCCCTGCTCGTCGGTGCGCAGCTCGTAGAACAGGCCGGCGGCGAGGCCGGTGCGCTTGATCGTCTTCAGGAACTGTTTCGGGATGATCATGTCGGTGTCGACATTGACGATCGGCAGCGGCGCTGCGACGGCGGTGAGCGTGGTGAAGGGCTGCATGGCGGCGGCTGTGCTCAAAGGGCCAATGGGGAAAGTCAGCCAGAAAGTCATGCCACAGCCGGCCGCCGGCCCAAAGCGCGGAATCGTCACCCTCCCCGCGGTGCAATTTTCGGCAGGGCGAACAGCAGGCCGAGCGTGACCAGCGTCGCCAGCCCGCCATAGCCGGCGGCGGCGGCGAAGGCGCGGGCATAGGCCGCGGCCTCACCCAGCCCCGCCGCGCGGGCGCCGTCCAGCACCGCGGCAAACAGGATCCCGGCCACGGCCACGCCGAAGGCGCCGCCGACCTGCTGCATGGTGCTGAGCATGCCCGAGGCAGAGCCGATGTCGCCGTCGCGGATGCCGCCGAGCACGGTGTTGAGCAGCGGCGTCATCAGCAGCCCCTGGCCGGTCCCGAGCAGCAGCAGCGCCGGGATCAGCGCCTCCGCCTGCAGCGGTGCCCCCACCAGCGCGGTGGCGGCGGCGACGAACTCGCCCAACGCCGCGATCGCGGCCCCGGCCATCAGCACCGCGCGGCGGTGGTCGGGGGCGACCCGGCCGGCGGCGATCGAGGCGACCATGAAGGACATGGCGGCCGGGGAGAACACCAGCCCCGCCGCCAGCGCCGAGCGGCCGAGCCCGAGCTGCGCCAGGAAGGCATAGGCGAGATAGACCGAGTTCAGGGTCGAATAGAACACCAGCGCCAGCAGCACCCCGACGGCGAAGGCGCGGTCGCGGAACAGGGCGGTCTGCAGCAGCGGGAAGGCCCCGCGACGCGACCGGACGTGCTGGTGCAGGGCGAACCCTGCCAGCACCGGCACCGCGGCGGCGAGCATCGCCAGCGACCAGCCCGGCCAGCCGGCCTCGCGCCCCTCGACCAGCGGATACAGCAGCAGGCCGAGGCCGAGTGCGCTCAAGGCCACGCCGGCGAGGTCCAGCCGCTGCCCCGGCCGCACCACATCCGCCGGGATCAGCCGCGGCGCCGCCAGCGCGGCCAGCAGGCCGATCGGGATGTTGAGCAGGAAGATCGGCCGCCAGCTCAAGCCCCACAGGTCGGCCGCGACCAGGATGCCGCCCAGCACCTGCCCGGCCACCGCGGCCAGGCCCAGCACCACGCCGAGCGCGGCGAAGGCCTTGGCGCAGGCCTGCGGCTCGGGGAAGGTGACGCGGATCAGCGCGAACACCTGCGGGAACAGCATCGCCGCCGCGACGCCCTGCAGCAGCCGGGCCAGGATCAGTGTCCCGGCCGTCGGTGCCAGGCCGCACAGGGCCGAGGTCAGGGTGAATGCGAGCAGCCCGGCGACGAACATCCGCCGCCGTCCGCGCAGGTCGCCCAGCCGCCCGCCGGTGATCAGCGCCACCGCATAGGCCAGGCTGTAGCCGGCCACCACCAGCTCGGCCTCGGCATAGCTGGCGCCGAGCCCCAGCCGGATGCTCGGGATCGCCACATTGACGATCATCACATCCATCACGGTCATGAACGGCCCGAGCAGCATCACGGCCAGGCCGAGCCAGAGTCGCGCCGGGATCGCCGGGCGCTCGGCCGCGGCGGGATAGGTCACATCGGTCATGCGGGATCTCCATCGGCGGACCGGCAGCCCGCCCGCGACAGAGACTGGGGGATGGCCTATAATAGGAAAAGATAAGTTCTTATCCTATTAGTAGAAGCAACAGCCTATGGCCGTCACCAGCCTGCAGCGCACCGATGACCGCCGCGCTTTGTCCGACTTCGTGCGCGACCGCCGGGCCCGGACCAGTCCGGACGAGGTCGGGTTGCCGACGGGGTCCCGCCGCCGCACGCCGGGGCTGCGGCGCGAGGAGGTGGCGCAGCTCGCCGGGGTCGGGGTCACTTGGTACACCTGGTTCGAGCAGGGCCGCGCCATCCAGGTCTCGGCCGATTTCCTCGAGCGGGTGTGCCGGGCGCTGCAGCTGGACCCGGCCGAGCGGCAGCACCTCTACGCCCTGGCGCAACATCGCCCGCCGCCGCATGCGGCTCCCGGCCTGCCGACGGTCTCGCCGATCCTGCAGGCGCTGTTGGACAGCCTGCCGAACCCCGCCTACATCAAGACCGCGCGCTGGGACATCGTCGCCTGGAACGCGGCCAACACCGCGCTGTTCGGCGACTACGCGCTGATCCCGCCGGACCAGCGCAACAGCCTGTGGCTGATCTTCACCGAGCCGCGCTGGCGCCGGATGATCCCGGGCTGGGAGGACGCCGCCCGCCGCGTCCTCGCCAAGTTCCGCCTGGACCACGGCCGCGCCGGCGGCGACCCCGCCTTCGCCGCGCTGGTCGAGGCGCTGCAGGCGGCCAGCCCGGAGTTCCGCCGCTGGTGGCCCGGCCAGGACGTGGCGGAGCGCAGCGAGGGCATCAAGCGGATCCGGCACGACACGCTGGGCCTGCTCGAATTCGCCCACGCCACCTTCACCGTCGAGGGCGCGCCGGATCTGCGGATGGTGACCTACACCCCGGTGCCGCGGGGGTAGCCCTACTGCAGCTGGATCTGCAGCGTTTCCTCCACGGCCCGGTCGAAGCTGTCGGTCGAGGCCGCGTCCCCCTGCCTGGCCTGCTCGGCGGCGATATAGGCGTCGCGCTGGCCGACCAGCCCGGCCATCTGCGCCGTCAGCGCCGCGCGCTCGGCCCGCTGCTGCTCGACATAGGCCTGCCGCTCGGCCGCCGACTTGCCCTGCAGCACCTTCGGCAGCTCGCCCTCCGGCACCGACTCCAGCGACTTGGCGCCGGTGGCGACGTCGGCGACCGGATCGCCGGCGCCGGTCACCACCGCGCTGCGGTCGGCGCGCTTGCTGTAGAAGCCGGAGTTGTCGGCCTGCACCGAGGCCGGGGCCGCGGCGCGCTGCTCGAAGGCACGGGTCCTGCCGCAATTTGACCGCAAGAGCCGGAGTGCCCGCCGGAACCGGACGCGCCACCTTGCTGTCACGACAGCGACAAGGAGCCGACCGATGCCCCGCACCGCCCTTCGCCCTGACGACACCCTCGACCGCGTGTCCGGCATCGACTGGGACGCCACGGCGGCGGAGCTGGACCAGCACGGCGCGGCGGTGCTGCCGGCGCTGCTGACGCCGGAGGAATGCCGCGCCGTCGCCACGCTCTATCCGGAGGACAAGCCGTTCCGCAGCCGGGTGGTGATGGCCCCGCACGGCTTCGGCCGCGGCGAGTACAAGTACTTCGCCTATCCGCTGCCCGACCCGATCGCCGAGCTGCGCGCCGCCCTGTATCCCCGGCTGGCGCCGGTGGCCAATGGCTGGAACGCGCGCATGGGCATCGCCACCCGCTATCCGGAGCGGCACGAGGCCTTCCTGAAGGCCTGCCACGCCGCCGGCCAGACCCGGCCGACGCCGCTGCTGCTGCAATACGATCCGGGCGACTTCAACTGTCTGCACCAGGACCTGTATGGTGACCTGGCCTTCCCGCTGCAGGTCGCGATCCTGCTGTCCGAGCCCGGCCGCGACTTCACCGGCGGCGAGTTCGTGCTGACCGAGCAGCGGCCGCGCATGCAGTCGCGGCCGGAGGTGGTGCCGCTGCGCCAGGGCGACGGCGTCGCCTTCGCCGTGCATCACCGCCCGGTCGCCGGCACCCGCGGCGACTACCGGGTCAATCTCCGCCACGGCGTCAGCCGGCTGCACAGCGGCCAGCGGCACACGCTCGGCATCATCTTCCACGACGCCAAGTGAGGGAGGGGCAAATGATCCTCCTCCGCGGCGCCATCATGGGCCTGGCGCTGGCCCTGGGCGCCGCCGGTGCCCTGGCCCAGGGCGCGGCCGCCCCCACGGGTACGCCGGTGAAGACCGGCCCCGACAAGACCGGCAAGGAACGCCTGGCCGACAAGGCCAGCGACGAGCAGCGGGTCGACAACTGCAAGGTGCCGCCCGACCGCCGCGGCCCCAGGCCCCGGCCCGACAGCTGCGCCCATGACGGCAAATGACGCCGGCGGCATTATGCGATCCCTGATGGACGCGGCT
The DNA here is from genome assembly GCF_038440215.1 of Inquilinus sp. OTU3971. Taxonomy (NCBI): domain Bacteria; kingdom Pseudomonadati; phylum Pseudomonadota; class Alphaproteobacteria; order Rhodospirillales; family Rhodospirillaceae; genus Inquilinus; species Inquilinus sp. OTU3971. The sequence goes on from NZ_JASATH010000113.1 coordinate 10,072, forward strand.
CATCCTATGGTATGATTTTCGGTCCCCGCTGCCCGAGGTCGCGCCGTCCATGCCCAACCGCATCATCCCGCCCGCCCAGCACCGCCTGATGCCCTGGCGCAATGGCGGCGGGAGGACGGCCGAGATCGCGTTCGAGCCGGCCGACAGCCCGGCCGGATTCCGCTGGCGGCTGAGCCTGGCCGAGGTCGAGTCGGACGGTCCCTTCTCCACCTTTCCCGGCTGCTGCCGCACCATCATGCTGCTGTCCGGCCAGGGCATGGAGCTGACCATCGCGAAGCCCGGCGCCCCCCCACGCACGGTCCGCATCGACCGGCCCTACCAGCCCTTCGACTTCGACGGCGAGGCCGCCACCAGTTGCAAGCTGATCGCCGGGCCGGTGCGCGACCTCAACGTCATCGCCGACCGGTCGCTGCAGATCGATTACCGGGTGGCGGCGCTGGACGACGCCGATGCGGTGCTGGAGCCGGCGCCGGTCTGGCTGTTCCATGTGCTGCGCGGTACTGCCGTGATCGACATCGGCCGGCATCTCGCCGTGACCGAGGGCGAGACTGCGGTGATCACCGACGAGGACGACCGCGCCCCGCATCTCCGCGGCGCCGAGGCCGACAGCCTAGTCTACGCCGTGGCGCTCAGGCCGCGCTAGACCGACAGACCCGGCCGCCGTCGAGGGAGGGCCCATGACCATCTCGATGTATCAGGCCTCGGTGCCCGTGTTCGTCCGCATGCTGACCAATTGCGGCGGCATCCTGAGGAAGGCGGAGGCGCATGCCGTCCGCGCGGGCTTCAACCCCGCGACCCTGCTGGAGGCCCGCCTGGCCCCCGACATGTTCCCGCTGCACCGCCAGGTGCAGATCGCCGCCGACGGCGCCCGCGGCGCCGCGTCCCGCCTGGCCGGCCTGGCGCTGCCCGACCCGGAGGCGGAGGATTTCGCCGTGTTCAACCGCGGCATCCAGCACCGCTTCCTCGATACCGCGTCGAGCTTTGCCGAGCTGGCCACCCGGCTCGACGCCGCCATCTCCTGTATCGAGGCGCTGCGGCCGGAGCAGATCGACGGGTCGGAGGCGCGGGGGATCGACGTCACCATGGGCGGCCGCACCCGCCGTTTCGCCGGTCTGCCCTTCCTGCTGCACTACGCCCTGCCGAACCTGCATTTCCACATCGCCATGGCCTACGCCATCCTGCGCCACGCCGGCGTCGCGCTGGGCAAGCAGGATTTCGAGGGGCCGGCGGTCTATGCGAGCCTGCCGTAGGGACCGGTCGGTGCAGAGGTGAGAAGCGGCGACGACCGGCCGACGCCCGCTATTGCCCCGCGACCACCGGCGGCGCGTTCAGCACCGCGTGGCAGGCGGCCGGCAACGGCGGCGGGACATAGGGCTTGGTCGATTTCGACGGCCGCGGCTGCCGCATCGGGAACCAGGACATCAGGTCGGCACCGCAGCCGTCGCCGGGCGGCGCCGGGTCCTGCTCGCGGCATTCCGGGCTGCCGGCCGGGCAGCCGATGCGGATGTGCAGATGCTCGTTATGGCCGGTCCAGGGCCGCACCCGGCTCAGCCAGGACCGGTCGTCCCAGTTCATCGCGCACAGCTCGCGCTTGATCGCCGGGTGGATGAAGATGCGCTCGACCCGCGGCTCGGTCGCCGCCAGGCGGATCAGCTGCGCCTGCTGCGGCGACAGCGCGCCGCGCGGGATGTAATCGGTCCAGGCCCCGGTGATGTATTCCGGCTTCAGCGTCTCGCGCTGGTCGCGCGCCAGCAGCGGCAGGTCGAGCCGGAGCCAGATGTCGGCGTCCAGCCCGTTCTCATGCGCCGCATGGTCGGTGATCGGCCCGCCGCGCGGCTGGCCCATATCGGCGATCAGGATCGGCGGCAGCCCGGCGGCCTGGGCCCGGCGGCCGAGATCCTCCAGCGTCGCCACCAGGGTCGGATGGCCCCAGTTGCGGTTGCGGCTGAGCCGGATGATCTGGTAGCCGGGGCCCTCCGGCGGCAGCTGCACCGCGCCGGCGATGCAGCCGTTGGAATAGGTGCCGATCACCTGCGGCGGCCCCTGGGTGCCCAGCCGCACCTGGGCCCAGGCAGGATCCTCCCCGGCCGCCCCGGCCGGCGCCGCGGCCAGCATCCAGGCGGCGGCCAGCGCCGCCCCGATCCGTGTCCCGATCACACCACCCTCCATGCCCCGACTCGCCTGCCAGGATGCCCCCGCCGGCGGCGGAGATGAAGCCCCGGCGCACACGCTGCTGCGACCACCTGCCCCTAACACCTTGCGGCGGCGGGTGCGGCGTCGCTACATGACGGATGGCCTGGAACCGATGGACCGGACGATGCCCTCTGCCCATGACGCGACCCTCGACCTGCTGTCCGGCCTGATCGACAAGGCCAGGCGGGCCGGCGCCGACGCCGCCGACGCGGTGCTGTTCGACAGCACCTCGATCTCGATCAGCCACCGGCTCGGCCAGCTCGAGCATGTCGAGCGCTCCGAGAGCGGCGATCTGGGCCTGCGCGTCTTCATCGGCAGGCGCATGGCGATCGTCTCCTCCTCCGACCGCCGCCAGGCGGCGCTGGACGAGATCGTCGAGCGCGCCGTCGCCATGGCCAAGGTGGTGCCGGAGGACCCCTATTGCGGCCTCGCCGACCCGTCCGAGCTGGCGACCACGCTGCCCGATCTCGACCTGGTCGACCCGACCGAGCCTTCGACCGAGACCCTGGCGGAGCGCGCCCGCGCGGCCGAGGAAGCGGCGCTGGCGGTCGCGGGCGTGACCAATTCCGAAGGCGCCAGCGCCGGCTTCGGCCGCAGCATGGCGGCGATGGTGGCCAGCAACGGCTTTGCCCGCGTCACCGGCTCGACCGGCAGCAGCATCTCGGTCTCCGCCATCGCCGGCGAAGGCACCGGGATGGAGACCGACTACGACCACACCAGCGCCGTCCATGCCGAGGATCTGCAGGCGGCCGAGGCGGTCGGCCGCAGCGCCGGCGAGCGCGCCGTGGCCCGGCTGGGGGCGCGCAAGGCGTCGACCGCGCGGGTGCCGGTGGTGTTCGATCCGCGCGTCTCGCGCAGCCTGCTGGGCCATCTGGTCGGCGCCATCAACGGCGCCGCCATCGCCCGCGGCACCAGCTTCCTGAAGGAGAAGATGGACGAGGCGGTGTTCGCCCCGGGCATCGAGGTGATCGACGACCCGCATATCCGCCGCGGCCTGCGCTCGCGCCCCTGCGACAGCGAGGGCGTGGCCAGCAGCCGCCGCGCCCTGATCGAGGACGGCCGCCTGACCACCTGGCTGCTCGACCTACGCTCGGCCCGGCAGCTCGGCCTGGCCCCGACCGGCCATGCCGTGCGCGGCACCAGCGGCCCGCCCGGCGCCTCGCCGGCCAACCTGTACCTCGCCCCCGGCAGCGCCACCCCGACGGAGCTGATGGCCGACATCCAGGACGGCCTCTACGTCACCGGGCTGATGGGGTCGTCGGTCAACGGCGTCACCGGCGACTACAGCCGCGGCGCGCACGGCTTCTGGATCGAACGCGGCCGCCTCGCCTATCCGGTCAACGAGGTCACCATCGCCGGCAACCTGAAGGACATGTACCGCGCCCTGGTGCCGGCCAACGACCTGGTGCTGCGCTACGGCATGGACGCGCCGACGGTGCGGATCGACGGCATGACCGTGGCCGGGCGATAGGACCACCCGCCTCGCCTGGCCGGGACCACGCCATATCGTTTCGATTCGAAACAGAAAAGTCGCGCCGGAGGCCTTTACGGCATAAAATGATATTTCGGAAAGCGGGCCGGCAATTTAATTCTAATAATTTGGTATTTTCTTGCGTTCTCTGCCGGCCGGCCGAAACATTTTTGAGTTATATAAAATTTGTCCTAATGTTTAATCAATCTCGATCCAAAGCGGCCCCAACGGCCTGCAATATCGGATGATCGGGCGCATTATAGGAGGTATTTCCATGGCTGTTTTCACCGTGCTCAACGGCACCGGCATCGACGGCAACGGCATTCAATTCGGCACGCTCTCGCAGATCGCATCCCCTGGCACCGCGGGCAATCCGAGCATGTCCGGGACCAGCGGCTTCGTCATGTTCGTCGGCGGCGGCAGGCTGGACGTCACCGGCATCGACCTGAGCTTCAACCCGCCGGCCACCCTCGCCGGCACCGTCCACAGCATGACCTACGCCAAGCCGGTGGGCACGCCGATCTTCTCGATCTCCGGCATGAACGTCCCGCTGGCGACCCTGGCCGGGCTGATCAACGGCGGCGACGAGAACGCCTTTCTCACCGCCATCTTCTCCGGCGACGACCGGGTCTTCGGCTCCACCCAGGCCGACAGCCTCAAAGGCTATGACGGCAATGACACCCTGAGGGGTGACGCCGGCGGCGACACCCTCGACGGCGGCAACGGGTCGGACTTCGCCAACTACCAGGGCTCGGACAGCGGTGTCTTCGTCGACCTGAAGAACAGCCTGTATTTCGGCGGCCACGCCACCGGCGACGTGCTGACCAACATCGAGAACATCTACGGCTCCAGCTTCGGCGACACCCTGTCCGGCTCTGACGTCCGCAACATCATCGGCGGCGAGAATGGCGACGACCTGATCAAGGGCAATGGCGGCGACGACTCGCTCGCCGGCGAGGCCGGTGCCGACGTGATTGACGGTAACGATGGCAACGACCGCGTGGTCGGCGGCGCCGGGGCCGACGTCCTGCACGGCGATGCCGGCAACGATTCGATCGACGCCGGCGCCGACAACGACCAGGCCTATGGCGATGACGGTAATGACAACCTGTTCGGCGGCGCCGGCGACGACATCCTCAATGGCGGCGACGGCAATGACATCCTGGAAGGGAATGGCGGCGCCGATCAGATGGATGGCGGCGCCGGCATCGATACGGTGAGCTATGCCAGCGCGGCCGCCGCGGTGGTCGTGGTGCTGGGCGGCGTCTCCACCGGCGGCGACGCGGTCGGCGACACCATGACCGGCGTCGAACAGGTGATGGGCTCGTCCCACAACGACTCGATCACCGGCGACGCCAATGCCAACACGCTGTGGGGTCTCGGCGGCGACGACATCCTGATTGGCGGCGCCGGCGCCGATGTCTTGAAGGGCGGCGCCGGCAACGACAGCTTCACCTATGTCGCGGTCGGCGACAGCACGGTCGCGACGGCCGGCAAGGACACGGTTGTCGACTTCACCACCGGCGACAAGATCGACCTGGCGGCGATCGACGCCAATGGCGCCGGCCCCGGCGACGCCGCCTTCACCTTCGGCGTCGGCGCCTTCACCGGGGCCGGCCAGATCCGGGTGCTGGCCTTCGCCAACAACCGCTACGGCGTCTATCTCGAGACCAGCGGCAACAATGTCGAGGACGCGCTCATCACGGTCTATTCCGACCACGTCCTGACCGCGGCGGACTTCGTGCTGTAGCGGCTGGCGGTCCCGCCCTCCCTCCACCGCAACCGGGGAGGGCGGGATCCCCGCCGCCACGCTGGGAGCGTCGTCCCGGAGCGGCGCCGAGCACGTCACCTTCGCATCGCGCGGCCGACCGAAACGATCGTTCGGGCCGTTGACCGCCTTTGCGCCATTTTCGGAAAACTTCGCAGAAATTTAGTGCTGCCAGCTTCGCCGCTTCCTTGCGTTCTTTGCTGAGGCGTCGGAAGCTTCTCGAATCGCCGAAGATTTTGCCCAATCTTTAGCCGGTCTCGATCCAAACGACCGCAAGCGTCGTGCTTTCACATGATCGGACCGCGAAGAGGTGGGCGAGGTTTCCCATGGCGGTTTTCTCCGTGCTCAACGGCACAGGGCTGAACGGCGCCGGCATCCAGTTCGGCACGCTGTCGCAGATCGCCTCTTCGGGCATTGCCGGCTTTCCGGTGATCACGCCGGTTACCGGCACCTTCTTCTTCAACGACACCGGGCTGCTGTCGCTCACCGGGGTCGGGATGTCGTTCGTCTTCCCGAACACCTTCGACGGCACCGTCAACAGCCTGACCTACGGCAAGCCGGCGATCACGCCGATCTTCTCGATCGCCGGCATGAGCACGGCGCTGGCGGATGTCGCCGCGGGCTTCCTCACCCCCGGCGGCGAGATGGCGGCGCTGGCCATCATCTTCTCCGGCGACGACAGCATCACCGGGTCGACCCAGGCTGATCTGCTGATGGGCTTCGACGGCGCTGACGCCATCAGCGGCGGCGACGGCAACGACACGCTCCGTGGCGGCGCCGGCGGCGACACGCTCAACGGCGGCAACGGCTCGGACTTCGCCAACTACCAGGGCTCGAGTGCCGAGGTGTTCGTCGACATCGAGAGCAACCTGCTCTTCAGCGGCGACGCCGCGGGCGACACGCTGAACAGCATCGAGAACCTCTACGGCTCCAGCTTCGGCGACACCATGTCCGGCAACGCCGACCGCAACATCCTCGGCGGCGAGGGTGGTGCCGACCTCCTGGACGGCCGCGGCGGCGACGACGTGCTGTCGGGCGAGGCCGGTGACGACGTCCTGAACGGCAGGGACGGCGCCGACCGGCTGGTCGGCGGCGATGGGGCCGACAACCTGTCCGGCGAAGCCGGCAACGACTCGATGGATGCCGGGGCCGACAACGACAGCGCCTTCGGCGGTGCCGGCAATGACAGTATCACCGGCGGCGGCGGCGGCGACCAGCTCGACGGCGGCGACGACAACGACGTCCTCGAAGGCGGCGCCGGGGCCGACAGCCTCGCCGGCGGCAACGGCATCGACACGGCGATCTACGCCAGCTCCGCCGCCGGGGTGTCGGTGAACCTGGCCACCGGCGCCGTGTCCGGCGGCGACGCCGCGGGCGACACCTTCAGCGGCATCGAGCAGGTCCTGGGCTCGGGCTTCGCCGACACGCTGACCGGCAACACCGGCGCCAACACCCTGTGGGGCATGGCCGGTAACGACGTGCTCACCGGGGGCGTCGGCGCCGACACGCTGAAGGGCGGCGCCGGCAACGACACCTTCCGTTATGTCGGAACCGGCGACAGCACCGTCGCGGCCGCCGGCCGGGACACGATCACCGACTTCACCGCCGGCGACAGGATCGACCTGTCGGCGATCGACGCCAATGGCGCCGGCCCCGGCGACACCGCCTTCAGCTTCGGCACCGGCGCCTTCACCGCCGCCGGCCAGATCCGGGTGCTCGCCTTCGCCGCCAACCGCTACGGCGTCTATCTCGAGACCACCGGCAATAACATCGAGGATGCGATCATCACCGTCTATTCCGACCATGCCCTGACCGCGGCGGATTTCGTGCTGTAAAGCGCAGCCGCCGCGCCCGCCCTCCCCCGTCCGCAACCGGGGGAGGGCGGGACCCCATCGCCCGGATACGATCGCTCCGCCTCAGAAAAGATTCACATTCTGCGCCAACAGTGCCCGAACTGCCGCCACCAGATCGGCGGACCGGAAGCACTCGTGACCGTTTTATTAATTTTTGCACCTGCGAGATCGTAGACGACATCAATATGTTGTTTGCCGAATCCGTCTCGGTTATACGGACGGTATACGACTGCCGAAGGACCGACACCTATGGATCAGGTGACGCGCTATCGCACCATCTGGATCTCGGACGTCCATCTCGGCACCCGGGCCTGCAATGCCAACCTCCTCCTCGACTTCCTGAAGCACACCGATTCCGACACGCTGTACCTGGTCGGCGACATCGTCGACGGCTGGCGGCTGAAGAAGAGCTGGTACTGGCCGCAGCCGCACAACGACGTGATCCAGAAGCTGCTGCGCAAGGCCCGCAAGGGCACCCGCGTGCTGTACATCCCCGGCAACCACGACGAGGCCGCCCGGCAGTTCGTCGGCCAGAGCTTCGGCGATGTCGACGTCGCCGATGACTGCGTCCATGTCACCGCGGACGGCCGCCGCTTCCTGGTGATCCACGGCGACCAGTTCGACGTCGTGGTGCGCTACGCCAAATGGCTGGCCCATATCGGCGACAAGGCCTATGAGCTGCTGCTGCACACCAACACCGCCCTCAACCTGGTGCGCCGCCGTCTCGGCTTCTCCTACTGGTCGCTCTCGGCCTATATGAAGCAGCGGGCGAAGCGCGCGGTCGAATTCGTCGGCCGGTTCGAGCTCGCGCTGGTCGAGGAAGCCAGGCGGCGCGGCGTGGACGGCGTGATCTGCGGCCACATCCACACCGCCGAGCTGAAGGACATGCAGGGCATGACCTATGTCAACGACGGCGACTGGGTGGAGAGCTGCACCGCGCTGGTGGAGCATGAGGACGGCCGGCTGGAGATCCTGCACTGGGCGGACATCGCGGCGGCCCGCGACGCAATGGCGCCGCAGCCGGCCCTCGAACCGCAGCGCGCCGCTTGAGCCGAGATCGGGTATAGTCTCCGTGGGCATGGCAGTGACGGAGCCGGCAGTCGGCTGATGCGCATCCTGAATATCAGCGACGCCTGGCTGCCCCAGGTCAACGGGGTGGTGCGCACCATCGAATCGACCCGCGACGAGCTGCGCCGCCGCGGCCATACGGTCGAGGTGATCGGCCCGGACCGCTTCGCCTCGATCCCCTGCCCGACCTATCCCGAGATCCGCCTGGCGATCGGCCAGAGCCGGCGCATGGCCCGGCTGATCGACGAATTCGACCCGGACGCCATCCACATCTCGACCGAAGGCCCGCTGGGCTGGGCGGCGCGGCGCTACTGCATCCGCCGGCGGCTCAGCTTCACCACCTCCTTCCACACCCAGTTCCCGGAATATGTCCAGCTGCGCACCGGCATGCCGCTGGCCTCGACCTACGCGCTGCTGCGGCATTTCCACCGTGCCGCCAGCGCCGTGATGGTGGCGACCGACACGCTGGAGCGCAATCTGAGCAGCCGCGGCTTCCGCCGCCTGGCGCGCTGGAGCCGCGGCGTCGACACCGAGCGCTTCCGCCCGGCGCAACGGCCCGGCCCGGGGCTGAAACACGAGCGGCCGCGCCACCTCTATGTCGGCCGGGTGGCGGTGGAGAAGAACCTCGACGCCTTCCTGTCGCTGCCTTTGGACGGCGAGAAGGTGGTGGTCGGCGGCGGCCCGTCCCTGCCCGCCTTCCAGGCCCGGTACCCGGACGTCACCTTCACCGGCGCCAAGCAGGGGCAGGCGCTGGTCGACGCCTATGCCGGCGCCGACGTCTTCGTCTTCCCGTCGCGCACCGACACCTTCGGCCTGGTGATGCTGGAGGCGCTGGCCTGCGGCGTGCCGGTCGCCGCCTATCCGGTGCAGGGCCCGGCCGACGTCATCGGCAACGCCCCGGTGGGCCGGCTGGACGAAGATCTCGGCCGCGCCATCCGCGAGGCGCTGAAGGTGCCATCGGAGGATTGCCGCAGTTTTGCGCTGCGCTATTCCTGGGAGGCATGTACAGATCAGTTCCTGACTCATCTGCACCCCTTCCGATGACCCTGACCCCGACCGGATGATCTATGCGCTGTATCGCGGCCTGACCGACGCCGCCGGCCCCTTCGTGCCCCTGCTGCTGGCCCGCCGCACCGCCGCCGGCCGCGAGGACCCCGCCCGCCGCGGCGAGCGGCTGGGCCATGCCAGCATTCCCCGCCCCGCGGGCCCGCTGATCTGGGTCCACGCCGCCAGCGTCGGCGAGGTGCTGTCGGTGCAGGTTCTGGTGCGCCGCCTGCTGGAGCGCGACCCGCGCCTCTCCATCCTGGTCACCACCGGCACCGTCACCTCGGCCCGGCTGATCGCCGAGCGGCTGCCGGACCGGGCGATGCACCAGTTCGCGCCGCTCGACCGCATGGCCTATGTCCGCCGCTTCCTCGACCATTGGAAGCCGAACCTGGCGATCTGGGTCGAATCCGAGATCTGGCCGAACATGCTGATGGAGACCGAGAAGCGCGGCCTGCCGATCGCCCTGGTCAACGCCCGGATGTCGGAGCGGTCGTTCCGGCGCTGGCGCCGGCTGCCGCGGCTGATCCGACGGCTGGTCGGCATCTTCCGGGTGATCCTGCCCTGGGACGAGCGCTCGGCCCGCAACTTCCGCGCCCTCGGCGCCCGCGGCGTCGGCCAGGTCGGCAACCTGAAATTCTCGTCCGACCCGCCGGATGCCGAGCTCGAGGCGCTGGCGGCGATGCGCGCGGCGATCGGCCGCCGCCCGGTCTGGCTGGCCTCCAGCACCCATGCGGGGGAGGAGGAGCAGATCATCCAGGCGCACAAGGCGCTGGCGGCGAAGCGCCCCGGCCTCTTGACCGTGCTGGCGCCGCGCCACCCCGACCGCGGCGAGGAGATCGCCGGCTTGGCCCAGGCGGCCGGCCTGCGCGTGCTGCGCCGCAGCCAGGCGAAGCTGCCCTGGACCGACACCGATATGCTGGTCGCCGACACCATCGGCGAGATGGGGATCTGGCTTCGGGTCTGCCCGGTCGCCTTCATCGGCGGCTCGCTGGTGCCGTTCGGCGGCCACAACCCGATCGAGGCGGCGCAGCTCGGCGCCGCCTTGGTCTACGGCCCGCATATGACCAACTTCCCGGACATCACCGCCCAGCTGAGCCAGGCCCGCGGCGCCATGCCGGTGGCCGATGCCGCGGCCCTGACCGCGGCGGTCAACCGGCTGCTGGACGACCCGGTGGAGCGCCGCCGCATGGCCCGCGCCGCCGGCGCCGTGGCCCAGCGCAACCGCGGCGTGGTCTCCACCGTGATGGCGACGCTGGAGCCGCTGATCACGCCGATTCTGGCATGAGGGCGGCTGCCCCACCGACCGGCGATTGCTCTTGGAGTCCCCCCTCCCCCTACCCCCCTCCCGCGAGGGGAGGGGGGACTAGGAAGACTCCAGCCATCGAGGCGGCGAGGGCCAGACCCCGATGAAGACCCCCGGCTTCTGGTATCGCCCGGAGGCGACGCCGGCGGCCCGGCTGCTGGCCCCGGCCGGCGCGCTCTACGACCTCGCCTCGCGCCTGCGCCGGGCCGTCGTCACGCCGCAGCGGGCGCCGGTGCCGGTCATCTGCGTCGGCAATCTGGTGGCGGGCGGCGCCGGCAAGACCCCGGTGGTGCTGGCCCTCGCCCGCCGCCTGGCCGAGATCGGGATCGCCGTCCACACCCTCAGCCGCGGCCATGGCGGCTCGCTGGCCGGCCCGGTGCGGGTCGACCCCGATCGCCACAAAGCGGCCGAAGTCGGCGACGAGCCGCTGCTGCTGGCCCGGGCCGCCCCCGCCTGGATCTCGCGCGACCGCCCGGCCGGGGCCCGCGCCGCCGCGGCCGCCGGGGCGCAGCTGATCCTGATGGATGACGGCTTCCAGAATCCGAGCCTGGCCAAGGACCTGTCCCTCCTGGTGGTCGATGGCGGCAGCGGTTTCGGCAACGGCCGGATCCTGCCCGCCGGCCCGTTGCGCGAACGGCCGGCGGACGGCCTCGCCCGGGCCGACGCGCTGGTGGTGATGGGCCCGGACCGGGCCGGCATCGCCGCCCTCGCCGCCCGCCACGGCCTGCCGGGCCGGCTCGGCCTGCCGGCGCTGGGCGCCCGGCTGGTCCCGTCGCCCGAGGATGCGGCCCGGCAGCGCGGCCGCAAGGTCCTGGCCTTCGCCGGCATCGGCCGGCCGGAGAAATTCTTCGCCACCCTGGCGGAGCTGGGGGCGGAGATCGTCGGCGCCGTCCCCTTTTCCGACCACCACGCCTACACGCCGGACGAGGTGATGCGCCTGGTCGAGACGGCGCAGGAGCGCGGGGCCGTGCCGGTGACGACGGAGAAGGACCTGGTCCGCCTGCCGCCCGAGGCCCGGTCGATGGTCGAGACCCTGCGCGTCGACCTGGTGTGGGACGATCCCGCCGCGGTCGACGCGGTGCTGGAGCCGGTGGTGCGGGGGGTGCTCCGTTAGCCCCCTGTCTTCCCGTGCGGCGTCCGGCGCGGCGCGCCCCAGGTCAGGGTCGAGACCATGTCGAGCGCCAACTGCCCGTCGGTCGCGAAGGGCCGCATCAGCGCCTCGAGCTCGCGGTCGAATTCGGCGGCCGGGGCCTCGCCCATCACGGCGCGGCTCCAGGTCGCGCGCGAATGCTGGCCGCGGATGAACGCGTCGAGGCTCTGCCGGACCGTGAACGGAAAGGACTTCCGGCCGGCGATGTCCATCCAGGCCTCGTGGCGCCCGGCCTCCGCCGCGGCACCCGCCGGATCGTAGCGGCCGCCGACCCGGGCGAGCCAGCGCGTCAGGAACGCCGTCCAGGCCTTGTCGCCGCAGGGGGCGGCGGCCGGCTCGTCGCCGCCGATCACGGCCAAGGTCCCGGTCCAGCCCGCCAGCTTCGGGAACACCGATTCGTGGTCGAGCCAGTGGATCGAGGTGCCGGCCGTGACCAGGTCGAAGCTGCGATCCGTCTCGTAGGCCTCGGCCGTGTCGCAGATCCAGGCGATGCCGTCGTGCCGGCCGGCATCCGCCGCCCGGCCGGCCTCGATCATCGCCGCGGAGGGGTCGAGCGCCACCACCTCGGCGAAGTGATCGGCCAGGACGATGGCGACCTTGCCCGGCCCACAGCCCAGATCCAGCGCCCGGCCGCGCCCCGCGACCTGTCCGAGCAGAAACTCATACAGCGCCGGCGCATAGGGCGGCCGGGCCGCGTAGCAGCGGGCGACATCGGCATCGGCGAAGGCCGAGGCGACGGCCCTGCGCGCCGAGGGGCTGGTGGCGATGCGCCCGGGACGATGCATGGGACCTCCGCTGATGGCCGGGCGGCATGGACCATCATGCCGCCCGGCGGGCGATATACAGGCTGGTCGTCATGTTGCGGACGACCCGGCCGCCGAACGTTTCGCGCGCGATGCGGCGCAGCCCGGCCAGCACGGAGTCGCGATCGGGGCGCAGGCTGACGGTCGAATAGGTCGCGTAGAGCGCTGCAATCTGGTCCTCGTCCAGCTCCAGGGACCATGCGCTCGTCGCCGTATCGACGATGTCGAAGGCGCCGGTCCGCGTCAGCGCTGCCAGGCGGGCCTCGGTGTCCAGGCCGAACGGGATGCCGCGCTCGCCGGCCGAGGGAGTGGACGGGCCCTGCAGCAGGTCCAGGGTGGCGAGATGGAACGGGTCGGGCCGGCTGTCGTCACCGAACACGTTCCAGAACGCCGCCCACCAGCCGCCGGGGCGAAGCAGGCGCGCAATCCTGGCCAGGGCGGCCTCCTCGTCGAGCCAATGGAAGGCGGTGCCGCTGACGCCGAGGTCGAAGGCCGCCTCCTCCAGCGCCGCGTCCTCGAACGCGGAGACCAGCACCGTCAGGGCCGGGTCCGGATGGGCCGTCCGCAGGAACTCGGCGAGGCGGGGGTCCGGCTCGACGGCGACCAGCGGATCGGCGCCGGACTCCAGCAGCCGGCGGGTCGCCTTGCCCGTCCCGGCACCGATCTCGAAGGTGGCAGTTCCAGGACCAAGGGCGCAGCGGGACCGGAGCGTCCGATACACCCAGTCCGGATAGTCGGGCCGGGCGCTGTGATAGTTGGCCGGGTCGGCCCCGAAGGCCCGGCGCCCCGCTTCCCTGGCAAGTCTCGGCGGCGGCATGATCTGAGCTGTCTCCGATGGCGGTTGCTGCCTCGGCAGCAACCGCTGTGCGCTCCGCGTGCCCCTCAGAACGCCAGCCCGGTCTTGAAGATCTCCACGGCATAAAAGGCCAGCTCGCCGTCCAGCGCGCGCTGGATGTTGGCGGCCTTGCGGAAGCCGTGCTGCTCGCCTGCGAACAGGACATAGCCGACCGGCTGGCCCTTGGCGCGCAGCGCGTCGACCATCGCCTCGGTCTGGTTCGGCGGCACCACCTCGTCCTCGTCGCCCTGGAAGAAGATCACCGGCTTCGACAGCTTGTCGGCGTGGAACAGCGGCGACCGCTCGCGGTAGCGCTCGGCCTCCGCCGGATACGGCCCGATCAGCCAGTCGAGATAGCGCGACTCGAACTTGTGCGTGTCGCGCGCCAGCGCCGCCGCGTCGCTGACCCCGAAATGGCTGGCGCCGCCGGCGAAATAATCGTCGAAGGCCAGCGCCGCCAGCGCGGTATAGCCGCCGGCGCTGCCGCCGGTGATCACCGAACGGGCGGCATCGGCCAGGCCCTGCGCCGCCAGGTATTTGGCACCGGCGACCGCATCCTCGACATCGACCACGCCCCAGGCCAGGTTCAGCCGGTCGCGATAGGCCCGGCCATAGCCGGTGCTGCCGCCATAGTTGACGTCGAGCACGGCGATGCCGCGGCTGGTCCAGTACTGGATGCCGAGATTGAGCGTCGAGGACGCCGCCGAGGTCGGGCCGCCATGGATCTTCACCACCAGCGGCGGCACGTCGCCCGCCGGCGCCGCGTGGTCCGGGCTGGTCGGCGGATAGTACAGGCCATGGGCGGTGCGGCCGCCCGCGGTCGGGAACTCGACCGGCTGCGCCGGTGCGAAGAAGCCGTTCAGCGCCGGGTCCTCGCCGATCTCGGTCGACCGCTTCAGCACCTCCCAGCGCAAGGTGGCGAGGTCGAGCCGGACGATCTGGGCGGGGTCGCGCGGCGACCCGGCGCGGAACACCGCCACATGCTCATTGGCGCGGACCGAGCTGATGTCGGTGTAGGGCAGGTCGATCGGCGTCAGGGCGCCGGTCATCAGCTCGACCAGGGCCAGCTTGCCCAGGCCGCCCTCGATATAGCTGCACAAGAGCCGCCCGGGGCCGGAGAAGGCGTAGGTCGACAGGCCGAACACCCATTGCGGCTGGCCGAACTCCGCCGCCAGCGTCAGCACCGGCACGGCCGGGCCGCCGCGTCCGTCGCAGCGATACAGGTTCCACCAGCCGGAGCGGTCGCCGGCGAAGACCAGCCATTGCCCGTCCGGCGACCATTCCGGCTGGAACACCGATTCGCCCGACCCGCCGGCCAGCGCCTGCGGTGCCCCGGCCGGCGCGCCGTCGGCCGCCAGATCGGCGACATGGAGCGTGGTCTCGACCCACGGCATATGCGGATGGTCCCAGGCCAGGAAGGCCAGCCGGCTGCCGTCCGGCGACAGCCGCGGCGAGGCGAAGAAGTCGTGGCCCTGCGCCAGGATGCGGATGTTGCCGGCGCCCTCGTCCTCCAGCGGCACGGCGACGATCATGTTGTCCGGATGGGCCTGCCCTGGCTGGTGGCGCTCGCCGACGCCGATCCAGAGGCGCCGGCGCGAATCGACCAGCCCGTCGGCGAAGCGCCACTCCTCTCCGGCCTCGCCCGTGGCGGCGGTGACCGGGACGGGCGCGGCGCCCGGCGCCTGGCGGTACAGCCGGCGGTCCGGCGGCGCGCCGGCGGGGCCCGGCCGGTCGTTGGCGAAGATGATGGTGCCGTCGGCGACGGTCCAGGCGCCGCCGCCATACTCATGCACCCGGGTGCGGACATTGACCGCAGGCGGGCTGACCTCGGCGACCGAGCCGCCCGGCGCGCGCCGCATCAGCACGCTGCGCCCGCCCTCCTGCGGCCGGCCTTCCAGCCACCAGATCGAATCGCCGTCCAGCCGCACCTCGGACAGGCCGATCGACTGCGCCACGATCAGGTCGGAGGTGATCGGCGACCTCCAGAAGCCGTAGGGGGCGGTCCTGATGCCGGTCATCGCTGTCCTCCGATCCATGGGACCGCCAGCCTGTCCGATCGGCCGACCGGTTTCCAGTGCCGGCCGCGCCGCACCTTTACTTCTTCGCGATCACCCAGACCGCATGGACGATGCCGGGGATGTAGCCGAGCAGCGTCAGCAGGATGTTGAGCCAGAAATGCTTGCCGAATCCGACCTGGAGGAACACCCCCAGCGGCGGCAGCAGGATGGCGATGATGATCCGGATCAGGTCCATGCGCGTCCTTCAGGGTGCAGGCTGGCAGATGCGGGCAGGGAACGGGCGCGGGGGGGGGGGGGGGGGGGCGCCCCGCCCCCGCCGGGCCCCCCCCGGCGGGGGGGGGG
>NZ_JASATH010000114.1:0-25866 GCF_038440215.1 Inquilinus sp. OTU3971
CCCCCCCCCGCCGCCCCGGGCTCAAAAAAACCGCGGGGGGCCCCCCCCCCCCCCCCCCCCCCCCCCTTTTTGCGTTTCAGAACCGGCCGGCGCGGAAATCCTCGATCGCCTCGACGATCTGCGCCTCGGTGGTCATCACGAAGGGGCCGTATTTCGCCACCGGCTCGCGCAGCGGCTTGCCGGCGACGATCAGGAGCCGCGCCGGGCCGGCCTTGGCCGCGACGCGCACGCCGTCCCCGGCGCCGAGTACGCCCAGCGTGCCGCGCTCCAGCCCCTCGCCGCCGATCTCGGCCATGCCCTGATAGACATAGGCGAAGCCGGCATGGCTCTCCGGCAGCGGCAGGTCGACCGCGGCGCCGGCCTCCAGATGGACATCGAGATAGACCGGCTCGGTGGTGCCACCCTCGGCCGCGCCCGCGGTGCCGCCGCAGCGGCCGGCGATGACGCGGACCCGGGCGCCGGGACCGGCCGCCACCTCCGGCACCCCATCGGCCGGGATGTCCTGGTAGCGCGGCGCCGTCATCTTCTCCGCCGCCGGCAGGTTGACCCAGAGCTGGAAGCCCCACATCAGGCCGTCCTCCTGCTCCGGCATCTCGGAATGGACGATGCCGCTTCCGGCGGTCATCCACTGCACGCTGCCGGGACCGAGCAGGCCGACATTGCCCTTGTTGTCGCCGTGCCGCATCCGGCCGGCCAGCATGTAGGTCACGGTCTCGAAGCCGCGATGCGGATGGTCCGGGAAGCCGGCCAGGTAGTCGGCCGCGTCGTCGGAGCGGAACTCATCCAGCATCAGGAACGGGTCGAGATCGGGCAGGCCGGGCTGGCCGATCACCCGGGTCAGCTTCACACCGGCGCCCTCGCTGGCCGGGCGGCCGCGTTGGGTGCGGGTCACATTGCGCGGCCGGGCCAGGGCAGTGGTCTCGGTGGTCGCCATCATCATCTCCATTCGCGGGCGCCGGGATCGCCGGCGCGGTTTCGCTCTGCCCCCAAGATCGGGCCGATGGCCGGCGCGGAGAATGCGGCTTTCCCCGAAACCGCCGTTCGATATGATCGAACGATGCGGTATCGGCTCGACGACATCGCCACCTTCCTGCAGGTGGTGGACAGCGGCAGCATCAGCGCGGCGGCGCGGCGGCTGACCCTGTCGAAATCCGTGGTCAGCAAGCGGATCAGCGACCTCGAGGCGGCGCTGGGTGGGGCGCTGCTGCAGCGCTCGACCCGCCGGGTGCTGCCGACCGAGCGCGGCCTCGCCTTCTACGAGCGCGGCCGCAGCATCCTGCGCCAGCTCGACGAGGCGGCGGAGGAGGTGGCGGAGGGCGACGGCGACCTGCGCGGTGCCCTGCGCGTCGCCGCGCCGATGAGCTTCGGCACGCTGTATCTCGGCCCGGTGCTGTTCGACTTCGCCCGCCGGCACCCGCGGCTGGCCCTGACCCTCGACCTCGACGACCGCATGGTCGACTTGGCGGCGCAGGGCTACGACCTCGCCATCCGGATCACCCGGCCGCGCGATTCGGCGCTGATCGCCCGGCGCCTCGCCGCCAGCCGCCGCGTGGTCTGCGCCAGCCCCGGCTATGCCGCCGCAGCCGGGCTTCCACGGACCTTGGCCGAGCTCACGCAGCACGAGGCGATCGGCACGGCCGAGGTGCCCTCCACCTGGCTGTGGCAGTTCGAGCCGTACGCCGCCGGCGGGCCGCCGCGCAGCGTGGCGATGCGCAGCCGGATCACCGTCAACAACGGCGAGGCCGCGCGGGATGCGGCCATTGCCGGGCTGGGCCTCACCGTGCTGCCGACCTTCATCGTCGCCGACGCCTTGCGCCAGGGCCGGCTGCTGCCGGTGGCGCTCGACGCCGAGCCGGTGGCGGATGTGATCCACGCGCTGTATCCGCAGACCCGGCACCTGTCGCGCCGGGTGCGGGCGCTGATCGACCACCTGGCCGAGAGCTGCGGCGAGGCCGCGCCCTGGGAGCAGGGGCTGTCGTTCGCGCCGGCCGAACGCCGGGTTTCCTGATCCTCGGCTTTCGTCCCCGGCCCGCCAGCCCGATCTTCCCGGCATCACCACCGGATCGGAGATCGCGATGATCACGCTGCATGACCGCATGGCCCGGGGCCGCACCGAGACCGGCCTGATCGAGGCCCGCCACACCTTCTCCTTCGGCCGCTTCCATGATCCGGACCGCATGGGATTCCGGTCGCTGCGCGTGTTGAACGAGGACCGGGTCGTCCCGGGCGCCGGCTTCCCGGCGCATCCCCACGCCGAGATGGAGATCCTGACCTATGTGCTGTCCGGCGCCGTCGAGCATCGCGACAGCCTCGGCAACAGCGCGGTGATCCGCGCCGGCGACCTGCAGCGCATGACCGCCGGCACCGGCATCAGCCATGCCGAGATGAACCCCTCGGCGACCGAGCCGCTGCACCTGCTGCAGATCTGGCTCCATCCGGACCGTCGCGGCCTGGCCCCGGGCTACGATCAGCTGAGCGTCGGGGAGGGGGCGGCCGGCGGGCTGCGGCTGGTGGCGGCGCCCGAGGCCGGCGACGGCGTCCTGCAGATCCACCAGGACGCCCGGCTCCATGTCGCGCGGCTCGCCGCCGGCGAGACGGTCGAGCATGCGATCGTCCCGGGCCGCGCCGCCTTCGTCCAGCTCGCCCGAGGGATCGTCACGCTCGACGGGCACGAGGTGCGGGAGGGCGACGGGGCCGCGGTCGAGGGCGAGCCTGGCCTCCGGATCACGGCCGAGACCGGGGCGGAGATCCTGCTGTTCGACCTCGCTTGACCGTCAGCCGCGGCCCGGAGATCGCATCCGGGCCGCGGGCCTCTCGACCGGCTGCCGCCAGTCCTGGCAGGATGCCGATGCCCATAGAGACCTTCGCAGCCACAGATCCATGCGCATCGCCCTGCTGATCGCCGCCATCGCCGTCTTCCTCATCGGAATCGGCGCCTGGAGCTTCGCCATCACCGGCGACCTGGCCGGGATCGACGGCGGCCAGGCCATCCGGATCGCCGCCGGCGCGGCGGTGGCGGCCGTGCTGCTGATCGGCGGCTTCGTGGCCCTGATCCTGCGGGGACGGTCCCGCGACCGGGATCGCCGCTGACCCGACCGGCACGGGGGTTGCGCCGGCCGTCGCGCTGTGGCCGGATGCCGGAAACCGCGGGAAGCGCAGCAGACCAGGGCATGGCCGACGATCCGATGACCGAGCCGCCGCAGCGGGTGGGGTTCCTCCTGGTGCCGAACTTCTCGATGATGGCCCTGTCGGCGGTGCTGGAGCCGTTCCGGGCAGCCAACTGGGTGGCGCGGCGCACGCTCTACGACTGGCGGCTGCTCTCGGTCGATGGCGAGCCGGTCACCGCCAGCAATGGCGGCGTGCTGATGGCGCAGGGCGCGATCGGGCCCGACGATTCCTTCACCATGATCGTGGTCGTTGCCGGGCTCGACCCGCAGGACGGCCGCGACGAGCGCATCCTGGCCTGGCTGCGGCGGATGGCGCGGCGCGGCTCGCGGCTCGGCGCGGTCTCGACCGGGACCTATCACCTGGCCTGGGCCGGCCTGCTCGACGGCTACCGCTGCACCATCCACTGGGAGAATCTCAGCGCCTTCACCGAGACTTTCCCGCGGCTCGACGTCACCGGGCGGCTGTTCGAGATCGATCGCGACCGTTTCACCTCGGCCGGCGGCACGGCGTCGCTGGACATGACCCACTACCTGATCGGCCAGGCGCACGGGATCGACCTCGCCAACCAGGTGGCGGAGCAGTTCCTGCACGCCCGGCCGCGCCAGGGCCACGCGCCGCAGCGGATGGAGCTGCGCGAGCGGCTCGGCGTCAGCCACCCGAAGCTCCTGGCCGCGATCGCCGAGATCGAGGCCAATCTGGCCGAGCCGCTGCCGCGGGCGGCGCTGGCTCGGGCCGCCGGGCTGTCGACCCGGCAGCTCGAGCGGCTGTTCCGGATCTATCTGAACTGCACCCCGTCCCAGTACTATCTCGAGGCACGGCTGAAGCACGCCCAGATCCTGCTGGCGCAGACCTCGATGCCGATCCTGGAGGTGGCGGTGGCCTGCGGTTTCGCCTCGGCCTCGCATTTCGCCAAATGCTACCGCTCGCTGTTCAGCCATTCGCCGCGGGCGGAGCGGGCGCCGCGCCCGGTCGCGCCGGCCCAGGTGATGGGCCAGCGCCGGGCGTGGTAGCGGGACGGTGCTCGCCTCTACGGCAACTGCACCCGGGCGGCGGTGACGCGGTTCTCATTCTTCTCCTTGTCGCGGACCACGCCCCAGATGACGCCCTGCTGCGTCCGGTCCCAGGCGATGCCCTGGCCGGCGATGTCGAGCGGCGCGGTGCCGACCCAGCGCAGCACCGAACCCGCCTCCGGCAGCGCCAGGGCATAGACCTCCGGCTCGTCATGGCCGGTGATCCAGAGCCGCCCATCCGGCCCCCAGGAGCCGCCGGAATTGCTCATGTCGCCGAACTTCTCCAGCAGCTCCGGCGGCAGCACCCAGGCCTCGGCCACGCGCCAGTCGGCGTCGAAGCGGACGATCTGGGTGTTGTACTTGTTGCCGTAGGCGAGCGGGCTGCGGTCGAACACCCGGTTGTAGTTGGCGAAACCGCCCCACCAGGCCCCGTCGCGATAGTCGATCCAGGTCAGCGACCCGCGATCGATGCCGAAGCTGTGCGTGCCGACATGCTTCAGCGTCGCCGCGTCCCAGATCTCGACCGAGCTGGTCATCGGCCATTCCGGATAATTGGAATGGGCGGTGTAGAGCCTGCCGTCGACGACGACACCGCTGTCGAGATGGATGAGCGGCCCGTCCTTGGCTTCGGTCCAGGCGGTGATCCGGGCGCCGGTCTTCCGGTCGTAGCGGGCGATCGACCGGCTATTGATGGCGTAGAAGGACTCGGCATCCACCGCCACGGCCTGCCGTGCCTCCGGCGCAGGGAAGGAGGCGACCGCTTCGACCGGATACGGCTTCGGTTCCTCCGCCCAGGCCGGGGCCGAAAGCAGGCCGGCGGCGAGAAGCAGGGCTGGAACAGCGGTCATGCGGATCATCGATCGTCCCTCGAGTCTTCGGAGGGCGCCGACCCTAGGCCCGGGACCGTGACAGGACGATGATGCTTCCTTGATGCTTCGGTTGCCGGCGAGTCACCCGGCCCGCTGCAGGATCTCGGTCAGGCCCGGAGGCAGCGTGCCGCTCAGCAGCATCACCTGCAGCTGCAGCAGGGCGGAAACGGTCAGAGAATCGGTGATCCGGCCGTCCGCGATCATGGCGACGGCCGTGGCCAGCGGCACGGTGCGCAGCGCCAGGTCCTCCGTCTCCTCCGGCTCGGCCTCGCCCTGGGTCAGGCCCCAGGCGACGAACAGGTGGGCGATCTCGGTCGTGACGCTGTTCGACGGATGAATGGTCAGGAGGTCGTGCCAATGCGCCGCCTCCAGCCCGGTCTCCTCACGCAGCTCGCGCTGGGCCGACATGATCGGCGGCAACTGCGGGTCGCCGCCGCCCTCCGGGATCTCCCAGCTGTAGAGGCCGAGGGCGTAGCGGAACTGCCCAACCAGGGTGACCCGGCCGCGGTCGTCGATCGGCACCACCCCGATCGCCAGGTTCTTGAAGGTGACCACGCCATAGATCCCCGGCGTGCCCGCCGGGGTCAGCACATCGTGCTCGTCGACCTTGATCCAGGGATTCTCATAGACCGACTTGATCTTCAGCGTGGTCCAGCGGTTCAGGCCCCCCCCGCTGCCGCCACCGTCACCACTCGCCACGGACATCCTCCACCAGCCGCTCCAGGCGGCTCAGATCGGCGACCTGCAGATGGTCGGCGGCGCGGACGACGATGCCCGACTTGGCCAGGTCGCTCAGCACGCGCGCCACGGTCTCGCGCGTGGTGCTGACCCGGCTGGCGATGTCGGAATGCACCGGGATCGGCCGGATCGTCGCGCTGCCGTCCGGTTGCGCCCCGAGCGTCGCCAGGCGCAGCAGCTCGGCATGCACCCGGTTGTTGGCGCCGACAGTGCTCAGCTCCATGATCCGCTCATTGGCCCGGCGGAGCACGCCGACCAGATGCACCATCACCGCCAGCGCCAGAGCGGGATGCTCGGTCACGGCGCTGCGGAACAGGGCGGTGGGCAAGGCGGCGACGGTTGCGTCGGTCAGCGCCATGACATTGGCGGAGCGCGGCTCCCGGTCCAGCGCCGACAGCTCGCCGAAGCAGGCCCCGGCCGACAGGTCGTCGAAGGTGATCTCGCGGCCGGAGGCGGAATAGATCACCACCCGGACCTTGCCCTCGACCAGGAAGTAGACGTGGTCCGGATCGTCGTTGCGGTCGATGATCTGCTCATGCGGCGCGAAGCGCTGCCAGCGGCATTGCTTCTGCAGCTCGGCACGCAGGGCGGCCGGGGCGACCGCGAGGAGATCAATCCCGTCAAGGGGGCGGGCGTCGTTGGCAGGCACAGATGCGTCTCGTTCTTGAGGCGCGCCAGAATAGGGCCGGCGGGCCGTGCCCGCCAGAGCCGATCTGCAGCCCTCAGCCCGGCCGCTGGAACGCGGGGCGCAGCGGGCGTGGCGCGCCGATCCGGCGCAGCCAGCCGCGGGCCGGAACCTCGACCCGGCGATGCAGCAGGATGGAGAGCGGCAGCAGCGCCGCGACCATCAGGGCGATGACGCCCAGCGACTGCATGGCGGAGAAGCCGGCATCCGTTATTTCGTGTCCAGTCACGAGGCGCCAGCCGAGATGCACGCTGTCGAGCAGCAGGATCTGCGCCAAGTAGACGGCGTAGGAGATCTCGCCGAGGAAGACCATCGGCCGCGTGCCGAGGGCCCGGCCCACCCGCGCCGTGTTCTCAGCCAGGCAGAGGATCAGCAGGCCGAACAGCGGCACCACGAAGACGCCGCGCATGTTCAGGTGCATGGCGAGGACGATGGCGGCGGCGGTGGCCAGCGCCGCCCGGTCGGTCGCCATCCATCGCGGGGCGCCATCCTGCCAGACTCTGTAGAGCACCATGCCGCCGACGAAGCCGAGGAAGCAGCGTGGCACGCCCCAGTCGCTGGTCAGGTCGAGGTCGTGCTGCGGTCCGGCGGAGAGCAGGGCGAAGCCGGCCAGGGTCGCGACATAGAGCAGGAGCAGCCCGGTCGGGCGCAGCCGGGCGACGACCGGCACCAGCAGCGGGAAGGCGAGGCCGACGATCCATTCGGCGCTGATCGACCAGGACGGCCCGTTCCAGGTCATGCTGTCGTAGATCCCAGCCGCGTTCAGCAGCAGCAGGCTGCCGGGCAGGGTGGCGAGGGTGTGAGTGCCGCCGAAGGCGTCGAGGCCGGAGCGGTCGACCGCCAGCTTCACCAGCTCCAGCAGCACGAAGCCGCCCAGGAGGACGAGATGCAGCGGATACAGCCGCGCCAGGCGGGCCCGCAGGAACGGGCCTAGCGTCGCCTTGGATGGCCCGTCGGCGAAGCTGCGCCCATAGACATGCATCAGGATGAAGCCGCTGAGCGCGAAGAACAGGTCGACGAAGAGGTAACTCTTGCCGAAGAAGAAGGTCACCTCGGTCGGGTGCAGGTTCGGGAAGGACCCGATGGAGTAGTGGAATAGCACGACGCAAAGCGCGGCGATGCCGCGCAGCGCGGTCAGGGCGGGGAAGTATTGCTGCGGGCTGCGGAGGGATGCCTCGGCCATGGCTCCGGAATGCTGTTGTCGATGGCGCCTGACGAACCGAACCATCGGGCCGACGGAACGTTCCGTAGCCTGCGGCGTCCCGTCTCAGCCCCGTCCGGCCAGGGCCCGCTCCTCGACACCGATGCGGTGGTACAGCAGCAGGGCGTTGGCGAGCGAGAAGGCGATCGCGATCCACCAGGCGCCGAAGGCCAGAGGCAGCACTGCGATCTCCGCCGTCACGATCAGGTAATTGGGGTGCCGCACCCAGCGATAGGGGCCGCGGCGCACCAGCGGGGCGCCGGGCAGGCTCAGCACCCGCGTGGTCCAGTACGGCCCCAGCGTCGCCACCACCCAGACCCGTGCCGCCTGCAGCAGCAGGAACAGGGCCAGCAGCGTCCAGGACGGGACGCGGTCGGCGGGGATCAGCAGGAAGGCCGCCAGCAGCCAGGCGCCGTGCAGCAGGATGAACAGCGGATAGTGCTGGGCGCCGCTCTCGACTGCGCCCCGGGTCCGCAGCCGGCTTTCGTTGCGGCGGGCATAGGCCAGCTCGCCCAGGCGCTGCGCCGCCACCAGCAGCGCCAGCCCTTGTGCCCAGCCCAGCATCAGCCGCAATCCAGCACGGCGAAGCCGGCGCAGAAGCCGGGGCCCAGCGCGCTCAGCAGCCAGCGCCCGGCCATCTGCCGGCGCTTCTCCGCCAGCACGAACAGCACCGTCACCGCCGACATGTTGCCGTAGCGGCGCAGCACAGACCGCTCGGCCGCCATCGCCGCATCCGGCAGTTCGAAGGCGTCGCGCAGCGCCTCGACCACCTTGGTGCCGCCGGGATGGAACACGAAGCCGGAGAGGTCGCCGAGGCCGAGGCCGTTTCGCTCGAGGAAGGCTTCCGCCGCCGGCCGCAGGTCGCGGCGCACGAGGGCCGGGATGTCGCGCGAGAAGATCACGCCGAGCCCGTCGGCCTCGACCGACCAGCCCATCACATCCAGCGTGCCGGGCCAGCGATGCTCGCCGGTCGGGCCCAGGGCCGGCATGCCGTCGTCAGGCCGGATCAGCACCGCGGCGGCGCCGTCGCCGAACAGCGCGGTGGCGACGACGTTGCTCTTGGTCAGGTCGCCGCGGCGGAAGGTCGGGCCGCACAGCTCCACCACCAGCAGCAGCACGGTGCCGTTGAGGGCGCGCGACAGCGCCGTGGCGCGGGCGAGGCCCAGCACGCCGCCGGCGCAGCCCAGGCCGAACACCGGCAGCCGCACCGTGTCCGGCCGGAACGGCAGCCGCTCCATCAGCCGGGCGTCGAGGCTGGGCGTGGCGATGCCGGTCGAGCAGATGGTGACGATGGCGTCGACCTCGCCGGCGCCGATGCCGCCCTCGTCCAGGCAGCGCCTCGCCGCGTCCTCCAAGAGGTCGAGCGCCGTGTCCATGAACACGGCGCTGCGGTCGTGCCAGTCATGCGGGGCGAAGTACCAGTCCAGCGGCACGGCGGAGCGGCGGGTGTCGATGCCGGCGGAGTCGTAGATCGGCGCCATGCGCTCGAACAGCTCCGGCCGCGCCGCGAAGACGCGCCGGGCGCCCTCGCGCGCCTCGTCCTGGGTGATCACGTGTGGAGGAACGGCTGTCGCCAGCCCCGCAAGTCTCGGCATCCTGTACCTCCGCGGGGCCATCCCGCTCAGGGAGGGACCAGAACTGGTCCTTCCAGTCTGTTCGGGAAAGAGGCCGTCGCGTTGCGTGCGGAGGGCAGGTCAGGATGCCGCAGGGCCGGTGATCCGCCGCGGCCGCAGCGCCGTCGCGGCAATCAGGGCGGCGGCGAGGCAAGCCACGGCGGCTCCGGTCGCCAGCGGCGGGAAGCCGGCGGCGGCGTAGCCGATCCCGGCCAGGCCGGTCCCGGTCAGGGTGCCGAGATAGGTGACGGCGCTGTTCAGGCCCAGCACGGCACCGCGCGCCTCGGGCTTCGCGCGGGACAGCAGCAGCACCAGGATGTTCAGCCCGAAATGGTTGGCGAAACCCCACAGCCCGGCCAGCGCGGCGATCGCGGCGAAGCTGCGCGTCGCCGGCAGCATCAGCGCATAGATCGCCGCCACCGCCAGCAGCACCAGCGGGAACAGCCGGCGCGGCCCCAGCCGGTCGACCAGCCCGTCGCCCAGGCTGGCGGCACCGAAGCCGATGCCGTAGGTCAGCACGATCAGCCCGGCCTGGCCGGCGGTCAGGCCGAGCGCGGCCCGTACATGGTCGCCGATGAAGGCGTA
Organism: Inquilinus sp. OTU3971; assembly: GCF_038440215.1. NCBI lineage: Bacteria > Pseudomonadati > Pseudomonadota > Alphaproteobacteria > Rhodospirillales > Rhodospirillaceae > Inquilinus > Inquilinus sp. OTU3971. The sequence goes on from NZ_JASATH010000114.1 coordinate 9,870, forward strand.
GACGCCGTAGAAGGCGGCCATGAAGCCGAGGCAGATCGCCAGCAGCGCCGGCACGCCGGGATAGGCGAGGGGGGCGACCAGTGCCCCGAGCCCCGGCCTTGCGCCCCGGTCGCGCGACGGCGGCGCCGGCAGCCGGGCGATGCCGCACAGGGCCAGCGCGGCCAAGCCGGCCAGCATCAGGAAGACGGCGCGCCAGCCCAGCGTCTCGGCCACCAGGGCGGCGGCCGGCACCCCGGCCACCATCGAGATCGACCAGCCGGTCAGCACCCGGCCCAGCACCCGCGATTCCCGGCCCGGCGGCGCGATGGTGGTGGCCAGCGTGTAGATCGACGGCAGGATGATCCCGGCGCCGAGCCCAGCCAGCGCCTGGGCTGCCGCGAGCATCAGCCAATGCATGGCGAAGGCGGAGAGCAGCGTCGCCGCCGCCAGCCCGACCATGCCGCCGAACAAGGCCCGGCGCGGGCCGATTCGGTCGATCTGGGGCGCCAGCAGGAAGGCCGACAGCGCTGTCGCCCCGCCATAGGCGGCGATGGCGTGTGACACGGCCACCGGCGTGGCCGCCATCGCTGCGGCGACGTCGCCCAGGATCGGGCTCAGCACCAGCGAGTTCGAACCGACCACGGCGATGCCGGCGGTCAGGATCGCGGTCTGCAGCGAGACAGCGCTCTGATGTTGATGGTGTTCGGGCATGACGCGATAATCGCCGAACCTGGTTCGGTCATGAAGGGCAATTCTCATGGTCATCGAAAATACGAAAACGGTTCGGCGCCGGCCCGCCGAAGCCCCCTCTATCGACGCCGTCGACCGAAAACTGTTAGGGCTGCTCGCGACCGATGCGACGCTCAGCTACGCCGAGCTCGGCCGGGCGCTGAACCTGTCGCCGCCGGCGGTGCATGAGCGGGTGAAGCGGCTGAAGCGCGACGGGGTGATCAAGGCCACGGTCGCGGCGTTGGACGGGCGCAAGCTCGGCAAGGCGATCCTGGCCTTCATCCATGTCAACACCACCGGCTGGGGCAAGTCGCCGGAGATGCTCGACCTGGCGCAGCTGCCGGATGTGGAGGAGATCCACACCGTCACCGGCGACACCTGCGTCATGCTGAAGGTGCGGACGCAGGACGCCCAGGCGCTGGAGGACCTGCTGCGGGTGATCTACGACATCCCCGGAGTCCAGGGCACGCGCAGCTACATCGTCCTCAGCTCGCATCTGGAGCGCGGGGCGCTGCCGGCCGATTAGGCTACGGGCGACTCCTCCACGGGTTGCGCCGGCCGCAGGCGGCATTCGGCCAGGCGGTCCAGCTCGTCCAGCGCTGCGGCGTGGCGCTGGCCCCAGTCGCATAGCGACCGCAGCACCGGCTCCAGGCTCAGTCCCAGCGGCGTGGCCGAATAGTCCACCCGCGGCGGCACCTGGCGGAAGATTTCGCGGTGGACCAGGCCGTGCTCCTCCATCTCGCGCAGCTGCTGGATCAGCACCTTCTGGCTGATTTCGGGCAGTGACCGTTTGAGCTGCGACAGCCGCCGCGGGCCGTCGAACAGGTGATAGAGGATGACCGCCTTCCAGCGGCCGCCGACCACCTTGAAGGCGCGCTCCACCGGCAGCACCGGCAGCCGCTTGATCGTCTCGGCCATGGTCACCTTCTGGTCAGTATGGAACGAAAGGGTGTGTAGAGCCGCCAGTCGGCATACTGGCAGAAGGCGCCCCACGCTGTCCAACGCCAGGTGAGGCCATGAAAGCCGTCCAGCTCAACCGCTTCGGCGGGCCCGAAGTTCTCGAGATCATCGAGCAGCCGATCCCGCGACCCGGCCCCGGCGAGGTGCTGGTCCGGGTGCGGGCCGCCGGGGTGAACTATTTCGAGACACTGCTGCGTCGGGACCTCTACGCCGTGACGCCCGAGCTGCCGATGGTCCCGGGCGTCGAGGTGGCAGGAGAGATCGAGGCGGTGGGGGAGGGCGTCGACGCTGCTCTGCATGGCGCGCGGGTCGCGGTTCCGATGTTCGCGATCGGCCGTCCCACGGGCGGCTATGCCGAATATCTCGCCGTCGATGCCGCTTCCGTCGTGACGCTGCCCGACGGTCTGTCCTTCGAGGATGCCGCGGCGCTGCTGGTGCAAGGGCTGTCGGCACTGCACCTGGTGCGGCGCAGCCCGCCGCGCGGGCGCACGGTGCTGGTCACCGCCGCGGCCGGCGGCGTCGGGTCGCTGCTGCTGCAGCTGGCCCGGCGCGCCGGTGCGGAGCGGGTGATCGCCGTCGCGGGCGGGCCGGAGAAGCTGGACGTCGCCCGCAGCCTGGGAGCGGATCTCGGCATCGACTACCGCGAACCGGGCTGGGCTGGTCTTGTCCGTGAGGCGACCGGCGGCGGAGGGGCCGACATCGTCTACGACACCGTCGGCGGCGCCGTGACCAGGGCCTGCCTCGAAGCGCTGGCGCCACAGGGCAAGCTGGTGTTCGGCGCGTTGGGCCGGTTCGAGCTTGGCACCGCCGAGCTGGAAAGCATGATCCTCCAGAACCAGTCCCTGAAGGGCTTCGCCCTGCTGCCGCTGCTGACGCCCGAAGGTCTTCGGGCCGATCTGGCGGAGCTGTTCGCCCTGGCCGCGGCCGGTGCGCTGACGGTGCAGCAGGGCGGGCGCTACCGCCTGGACCAGGCCGCCGAGGCGCACCGGGCGCTGGAAAGCCGCTGGAGCACCGGCAAGATCGTGCTCATCCCGTAGGGTCAGCCGCGCTCGCGCCGGTAGTGCAGGATCACGGCCCCGGTATCGAGCGGCCTGGTCTCGATCAAGCTGAGGTCGATGCGGTCGAAACCCGGTGCGAACAGCCGCTGGCCGTCGCCGAACAGGTTCGGCGTCACCATCAGCCGGTACTCGTCGAACAGGTCGCGGGCGACGAAGCTCTGGGCGATACCGGCACCGCCGAACATGAACAGATCGCCGTCGCCCTCCGTCTTCAACCGCGCGACGGCGCCCTCCAGGCCGTCGCGCACCACCGTGCCGTTCCATCCGGGGTCGCCGGTCAGCGTGGTCGAGAACACGGTCTTGGGCAGCCGGTTCATCACCGCGGCGAAGGGAATGCCGGCGGCCGGGCTGTTCGGATCGGTCGCCGCCGGCTCCCAGAACGCCTTGTTGAACAGGAAGTTGACCCGGCCGTAGAGCAGGTGCCCCGCCCGCTCCAGGGCATAGCCGGACCAGTGCGTCGCCAGGTCGTCGGACCACTCGGGCGCCACGAACTCCCCCTTCGGCCCAGTAATGTAGCCGTCCAGGCTGATGAACATCGACAGGATGGCTTTGCGCATGGGTGTCCTCCCGGATCGCTCATTATGTGATTGCATATAGCAACTGGTTGTGTTCCGGTCAATCCGATTGCATATTGCAAGCGGAATAGGAGCAACCGCGCATGAGCAGCGAACAGCGATCCGGCTGTCCGATCAATCTGACCCTCGAGGCCCTGGGCGACCGATGGAGCCTGCTGGTGATTCGCGACATCATGTTCGGCGACCGGCGGCATTTCCGTGAGCTGCTGACGCGGTCGGATGAGGGCATCGCCTCCAACATCCTGGCCGACCGGCTGAAGCGGTTGACCGAGGCCGGCTTCCTGACCCGGAGCGACGACGAGACCCACAAGCAGAAGGCGATCTACAGCCTGACCGAGAAGTCGATCCAGCTGGTGCCGCTGTTGGCCCATATGGGGGCCTGGGGCCGCCGCCATACGCCGGCCACTCCCGACCTGTCGATCCGCGCCCAGCTGCTGGAGGAGGGCGGGCCGGCGTTGTGGGAGGAGTTCATGGACGATCTTCGCAGTGTCCATCTCGGCCAGCCGCGCCGGCGCAGCGGTCCGACGGTCGTCGAACGGCTGCGCGAGGCCTTCCTGGCGGTCCGCGCCGCGGGCTGAGGAAAAATATTCGAGACCGTGTCGGAACCCCACCCGGGGGGCCGTCCTTGGGGCATCAAGCGTTCAAACCAGGAGATCCCCCGTGACTGCCACCCCCGCCTCCGACCGCGAGCTCGTCCTGACCCGCCTGATCGACGCGCCGCGCGAGACGCTGTTCCGCGCCTGGACCGAGCCCGAGCTGATGAAGCGGTGGTTCACGCCGCGGCCCTGGACCACGCCGGTGATCGAGGTCGATCTGCGGCCGGGCGGCTCCAACCTGATCGTGATGCGCGGCCCCGACGGCACCGAATTCCCGAACCGAGGCGTGTATCTCGAGATCGTCAAGAACGAGCGCCTGGTCTTCACCGACGCCTACACCAAGGCCTGGGAGCCGTCGGAGAAGCCGTTCTTCACCGGCATCATCACCTTCGAGGACGAGGGTGGGAAGACGCGCTACACCGCCCGCGCCCTGCACTGGACCGTGGCCGACCGCGAAGCGCATGAGAAGATGGGCTTCCACGAGGGCTGGGGCCAGTGCGCCGACCAGCTGGCGGAGCTCGCCGCCAGGATCTGAACCGAGGAGCGGCCGGCGGATCAGCCGGCCGTGTCCTTGCTACGGTAGTGATAGCGGTACAGCTCGGTCCGGAAGCCGAGCGACGCGTAGAGGGCCAGGGCCGGCGCGTTGTCGGCCACCACCTGCAGGCAGGCGCCGCCGGCACCCTGGGTCAGGGCCCAATCCATCAGGTGGCCGACGGTGCGCGCCCCGTATCCGCGCTGGCGATGGTCGGGATGGGTGACCACGGATTCGAGCACCAGCAGCCGGTCGTGCACGACGCCATAGGCCTTCGCCACCACCTGGCCGTCGATCCGGCAGGCGGCGAAGGTCTTGGGCAGGACGATGCTGTCGACCATCGAGCCGAAGATCGGATCGGCCGGGGCCGACCGTAGCGCGAGCCACTCCTCGTCCGGCCGGTCCGACAGCTCGATCCAGGCGCAGTCCCGTGGCCGGTGGTCGCTGAGATCCGCCAGCAGCGTGGTGGTCTCGCCCTCACGGGCGTAGCCCGCGCGCTCCAGCGGCCTGTCCATGCCGGTGGCGATCGCGGGCACCCGGAACCGGGACGGCTGGCCGAGGCCGCGATAGATCCCTTCCGCCGTGGCGATGATGCCGCTCGGGTCGCGCGGGCCGCCCCGTAGCGGGTTGACCGAGTTGGTGCGGCGCGTGGCGCCGCCGGAGGCGCGCAGCAGCCAGCCGCCCAGCAGCACCTGCCGCGGCGACGGCCAGGCGTTCTGGCAGGCTTCCTCAACTCTCCAGGCGATGTCGTCGGTGGCCATGACGCTGACTCGAAACAGAAAAAGGGCCGGACGGGTGTCCGACCCTTGCCTGTTGTAGCGACGATTCGAGGCGGGGTGCAGCCCCTCAGCGCCGCGGCAGCAGCTTCTGCACCTCGTCGGCGGCGTCGGCCAGGGCCTCCTCCGGCGTCGCGCTCTGCTCCACCACCCGCGACAGGTTGTCGACGATGGTCTGGGTCACCTTCACGCCGTTGGTGCCCGGGAAGGCGTACCAGGGCCGCATCTTGCCCATCTGCTCCAGCCCGGCCTTGAACAGCGGGTTCTTGGCGTAGAAGTCGCCGAGATACTCGGGCGACTTGGCCGCCAGATCGTTGTTCGGGACGTAGCCGGTGCCCGGCACCACCACCGAGGCGCCATAGGGGCCGGCGGCGAACTTGATGAACTCCCACGCCGCCTGCTGCCTGGCCGGGTCGCGGGTCAGCATCACCGCGGCGTTGCCGCCGGTCGGCAGCTGGCCCTTGGCCGGGTCCAGCAGCGGGATCGCCGCGGTCCGCAGTTCGAACTTGTCGCCGACATTCTTGATGGTGTTGCGCAGCGCGCCGGTGGTCTGGAAGGCGAGGCCGACCTTGCCGGCGACGAAGGCCTGCTCGCCCGCCGATTTGGTGAAGACCGGCATGCCGGCCTCGGTCACCAGGCGCTGGACCAGGGTGAACGCGGCCAGGCCCTCCTGGCCGTCGAAGGCGACCTTCTTCTCGTCCGCCGACAGCATCTCGCCGCCGGCGCCGAACAGCAGGGCGCTGAACATCCAGTCGTCGCCCTGCCAGCGGAAGTCGATGCCGTCGACGCCGTCGCCCAGCGCCTTGATCTTGGCGCCCAGCGCCAGCACCTCGTCCCAGGTCTTGGGCGGGGCGTCAGGATTGCCGCCGGCTTTCCGCACCAGGTCGGCGTTGTAGTACATGATCGGGTTCGAGGTGGCGAAGGCCAGCCCCGCCTGCTGCCCGCCGAACTGGGCCAGGCCCAGGATGTGGTCGCTGAAGCCCTGCTCGGCCATATGGCCGTCCTTCTCGACGAAGGGCGTCAAGTCGACCGAGATGCCGCGCTCCGCCACCACCCGCAGCCGGTTCAGGCCGATGAAGGTGATGTCCGGCATCTCGGCGGTGCCGGCCTGGCGCAGGATCAGCTGCAGCCCGTCCTCATAGGTCGGCGACGGGCTGGCGAAGACGATCTTCACGTCCGGATGCTCGGCCATGAACTTCTGCGAGATCGTGTCCATCACGTCCTTGAAGAAACCCGGCATCGGGTAGTGGACGGTCAGGGTGGTCTCGGCCTGCGCGGCGCCCATCAGCCCCGCCGCCAGAGCCATGCCCGCCAGCGCGGTTCGGATCAGTTTCACGTTTGCCCCTCTCTGGAAGAAATGCGACCGGGTCAGCCCTTCAGCCCGGTCAGGGTGATGCCTTCGATGAAGCGGCGCTGGGCGGCCAGGAAGGCGGCGACCAGCGGCAGGGTGACGATCACCGTCGCCGCCATCAGCGCGCCGTAGTCGTCGCCGGCCTCGGCGGCGCGGAAGAACAGTAGGCCCAGCGGCGGCGTCGCCATGCGGGTGTCGCTGACCACGATCAGCGGCCAGAACAGGTCGTTCCAATGGGCGACGACCGAGAAGATCGCGAAGGCGGTGATCGCCGGCCAGGCGTTCGGCACGATGACGCGCCAGACGATCGCCAGCTCCGACATCCCGTCCAGCCGTGCCGCGGCGATCAGGTCGTCCGGCATCGCCCGGAAGAACTGCAGGAACAGGAAGATGCCGAACACCGAGATAGTGAAGGGCGCGACCAGCGCGACGTAGGTGTTCAGCGCGCCGGTGGCCGACAGCGCCACATAGATCGGCAGGGCGATGGCATGGATCGGCACCAGCAGGCCCAGCATGATCATCGTGACCATGGCCCGGGATCCGCGGAAGCGCAGCTTGGCCATGGCATAGGCGCAGGGCACGGCCACCAGCACCTGCAGCACCAGGATCAGGCCGCAGACGATGACGCCGTTCAGCAGGATCTGCGCCATCGGCACCCGGGTCAGCGCCTTGGTGAAATTCTCGACCAGGACCCAGCGGTGGGGCAGCAGCGACAGGGAGGACGAGAAGATCTCGTCCTGCGGCTTCAGCGCGACCGACAGCATCCACAGATAGGGCGCGACGAAGATCAGCGCGCCGAGCGACAGCAGGGCGAGGCGGGCGACCCGCAGGGGGGACCAGGCGGTCATGCGTAGTGCACCCGGCGGTCGAGCACCCGGTACTGCAGCAGCATCAGGACCACCAGCACGGCCAGGAACACCACCGTCATCGCCGAGGCATAGCCGACCCGAAGATAGACGAAGCCCTCCTGGTAGATGGTCCAGAGCAGGACCTCGGACGCCTTGTTCGGGCCGCCCTGGGTCAGGGTGCCGACGGTCTCGAACACCTTCACGGCGTTGACCACGCTGATGGTGATCACGAACAGCGTGGTCGGCCCCAGCATCGGCCAGGTCACCAGCCGGAACCGCTCCCAGGCGATGGCGGCGCCGTCGATCTCGGCGGCGGCGTACAGCTCGCGCGGGATCGCGGTCAGCCCGGCCAGGAACAGCACCATGTTGAAGCCGACCGACTGCCACACCCCGATCAGCGCCAGGCTCAGCAGCACGGTTTTGCTGTCGCCCAGCCAGTTCGGGCCGGGGAGGCCGAGCAGGCGCAGCATCTCATTCACCGGGCCGATGCTGGGATGCAGCAGGTACTGCCAGACCGTGGCCATGGCGACGAGCAGCGAGGCGACGGGCAGGAAGTAGATGGTACGGAACAGCGCCCGGCCGCGCGTCTCCGCCTCGATCAGCAGCGCCACGCCGAGGCCCAGCAGCACCGAGGCCGGGGTGACGATGGCGGTGTAGATCGCGGTGTTCTTCAGCGAGATCAGGAAGCTGCGGTCGCCCAGCAGCTCGGCGTAGTTGTCGAGGCCGATGAATTTGATGCCGTCATAGCCGAGCTCGTAATCGGTCAGGCTGAAGCCCAGCACGGCCAGGGTCGGGACCAGGATCAGCGCCGCCAGCAGCAGCACCGCCGGGACGGACAGGCGCCAAGCGGCGAAGCCCTCCGCCCGCGCCGCGGCCCGGGCGGCCCGGCGGGCGGTGCCGTCGTCGAACGCCAGCTCAGCCATGAGCGGCGATCCGCAGCGGTGTCGCCGACACCGGCAGGCGGCCGCCTTCGTGGCCGAACACCAGAACATCGGCCGCGTCGACCGCCAGGGTCACTGGGGCGCCGGGCGCCAGCTCGGCGGCCAGCGCCGGCGCGGTCTTCGCGACCAGCTCGGCGCCCTCGGCCAAGGTGAGAAAGACCAGCAGCTCGGAGCCCAGGAACTCCAGCCGGCGCACCGTCGCCGCCAGGCCGGGCTGGCCCGGCATCAGGAAGCGCAGCGCCTCCGGCCGCACGCCCAGCGTCACCGCGGTACCGGGCACGGCCTCGACGCCGTCGACCAGGACCCGGCCGCCGATGCGGGCGGCTCGGGTCTCGTCCAGCACCCCTTGCAGCAGGTTGATGCGCGGGCTGCCGATGAACTGCGCCACCTCGACATGCGCCGGGTCGGCATAGATCCGGGACGGCGTGTCCAGCTGCAGCAGCCGGCCGCCCATCATCAGCGCCACCCGGTCGGCCATGCTCAGCGCCTCGGACTGGTCATGGGTGACGTAGAGCGTGGTGACGCCGGCGCGGCGGTGCAGCTCGACGATCTCGCCGCGGGTGTGGACCCGGAGGTTGGCGTCGAGGTTCGACAGCGGCTCGTCCATCAGGAAGGCGGCGGGCCGGCGCACCAGGGCGCGGGCCAGGGCGACACGCTGGCGCTGGCCGCCGGACATCTGGCCCGGCTTGCGATCCAGCAGATGGTCGATCTTAAGGCTCGCCGCCGTCTCGCGGACCGAGGCCTGGATCTCCGCGCGCAAGGCGCGCTGGCCGGGCGTCAGGTTGCCGATGAAGGGCAGGCGCTGGATCGTCGACAGCCGCCGCATCGCCAGCGGCACGGCGATGTTCTGGCCGGCGGTCAGATGCGGGTACAGAGCGTAGGACTGGAACACCATGGCGATGTCGCGCGCCGCCGGGCGCAGTGCGGTGATGTCGCGGTCGCCCAGCTGCACCGAGCCGGTGTCGGCATGCTCCAGCCCGGCGGCGATGCGCAGCAGGGTGGTCTTGCCGCAGCCGGACGGGCCGACCAGGGCGATGAACTCGCCCGGCGCCGCCTCGATGGTGACGTCCTGCAGGATGCGATTGCCGCCGAACGCCTTGCTGATGCGGCGCAGCGCCAGCCCGGTCACGAAGTGGCCTCGGCGGGCTGGTGGCGCGGATAGACCTCGTGGATGACGTCGTCGATCACGAAGGGCCGCAGCTCCGGCAGCTCGACGATCTCGCTCGACACCGTCTCGCCCAGCGTGTGGATCACGGCGCCGAGGATCCGGTCGCCCGGCATGTCACGCTCCATCGGCCCGACGATGAAGCCGGAGGAGGGGCCCCAGACATAGCGGGTGCCGAGATGGGCACCGGTCCAGGCGCGGTGCAGATGGCCGCTGGCGACCAGGGCCACGCCGCGTCGCTCGAACAGTTCGAGCAGCCGGCGGCGCGGCGCCGGGCGGATGCTCCAATAGCCGGTGTCGCCCTCATCGGGCTGGTCGACGAAGATCGGCTTGTGGGTGAAGACCACGATCCCGCGGCCCTCGCTGGCCTCCAGCACGCCCTGCAGCCAGGCGAATTGCGCCGCCTCCTCATCGTCGCCGGTGCCGATGACCTGGCTGTTCAGCCCGACCAGGCACCAGCCGGGCTGGTCGTGCACCCAGCGGTCGGGCCCGACGATGCGGCGCCAGCGCTCCAGCCGCTCAAGGGTCGCCGGCTGGCGGGTGCCGGGCAGGTCGCCGACATCGTGGTTGCCGGGCACCGACAGCACCGGGAAGGGCAGGGCGCGCAGCAGCCCGGCGCAATGCTCCAGATCGGCCTCGACATCCGCCCCGTCGACGCTGAGGTCGCCGGTATGGACCACCAAGTCCGGCCGGGCGGCCTGCAGCCACTCCGCCAGCGGCGCCCAGTTCGGCGCGAAGTGGCTCTTGCCGGGGCTGAGATGGGTATCGCTGATCTGGATCACCCGCACGGTCGGCTCCTTTGCTGCTGCCGATCGCGCCGGACGTCATGGCAAAGCACCCGCGCATCGGCGGCCCGACGAGCGGCGGCAATCGGATGTGTCGAAAAAGCGAGCTTTGGTGCCGCGGCCGGTATCCGGTTCCGCTGCGTCTCGCGGCGCGCGGATCATAGGGAGCGGGGATGACGGATCTGTTGCGTCCCGATGAAGAATCGATGTCCGTCGGGACGGGATCGACGGTCGACGCCGTGAAGCATCGGCGGGCATCATGGCCCGGGGACGACTCGAAGGCGGGTGGATGATCGTTCAGGCGGTTGGAGCAGCATGGCGGTGACGGGGGCGGCGGCCCGCCGGCGATCACCGCTGCTGATGGCGTTGGTGCAATGGAACCGCGCCACCATCCCCTGGCCGGTGGCGCTGCGCAACGCGCTGGCCGTGGCGCTGCCGGTGATCCTCGGCGTGCTGTCCGGCCAGACCGATGTCGGGCTTGCCGTGGCCGGCGGCGCGCTCAACGTCGTCACCTCGGACGCGCCGGGGCCGCATGCGCTGCGCCTGCGCCGCATGCTGCTGATCTCGCTCGGCGCCGGGCTCGCGGCCCTGGCCGGCTTCTCGCTCGGCACGCAATGGCTGCCCTTCCTGCCGGTGCTGGCGGTCTCGGCCTTCCTGCTCGCCATGCTGGTGGCGCTCGGCCCGGTGGCGATGCAGGGCGGCACCGCGATCCTGATCGTGCTGGTGGTGACCGCCGGCACCGCCGGCCACGGCTTCGACCCCTGGGCCGCTTCCGGCCTGTTCTTCGCCGGCGGCCTGCTGGCGACGCTGTTCTCCGTCGCCGCCTGGCCGCTCAGGATCTACCAGCCGGAGCGCGACGTGCTGGCCTCGGTCTACCGCATGCTGTCGGAGATCGCGCGGGCGATGCCGGAGGACACGGAGGTCATGCCGCTCGCCGATTCCCTCGGCGAGGCGCAGCAGCTTCTGGCCCGCAGCGGCGCCGCCCGGATCCGCGGGGTGGAAGCGTTCCGGGTGCTGCTCGGCCTGGCCGAGCGCATCCGGCTCGAGCTCCTGGCCCTGTCCGATCTGCGCGGCCAGGTCGGTGACTCGGCACTGCCGGCCGTGATGCGCCAGGCGGCGGTGGTGCTGCGCGGCCTCGGCATGGCGCTGCGCCAGGGCCGGCCGATGGAGGGCGGGGCGGCGCTGAAGGGCTTCGAGGCGACGCTGGCGGCCCTGCGCGATGCCCGGCATGCGACGCACGACCCGCTTCAGCGCTCCCGCCTGCATCTGGCGGAGGCGCGGGCGATCGGGCTGGCCGGCGCGCTGCGTGCCGCGATCCGCAACACCGCCGAGGCCGGCGTCCGCGGCGACCGGCGGGCGGCGGAGCGCGACGCCCTGCAGCCGGCGGCTTTGCGCCCCGGCGCGCCGCTGGCGACGCTGCGCGCCAACCTGTCGCTGTCCTCCGCCGCCTTCCGCCACGCCCTGCGCCTGACCGTCTGCGTGGTGGCGGCGGAGGCACTGGGCCGGGCCATCGGCCTGCCGCAGTACTACTGGATCGCGATGACCGTGGTGATCGTGCTGAAGCCTGATTTCGGCGGCACGGTCAGCTTCGGCCTGCTGCGCATGTTCGGCACCCTGGCCGGGCTGCTGGTGGCCACGGCCGTCGTCTATCTGGTGGCGGACCATCCGTTGGCCCAGGCGCTGCTGATCGCGCCGCTCTATTTCGGCTTCCGCTACCTGGTACCGGTGCATTACGGCCTGGCGGTGTCGCTGCTGACCGCCGTGGTGGTGCTGCTGCTGGGCCTGGCCGGGCAGCCGGCCGGCCACACGCTGCTGGACCGCGGCGTCGCCACCGTGCTGGGCAGCCTGCTGGCGCTGGCCGCCTACCTGCTGTGGCCGACCTGGGAGCGGGGGCGCGAGCGGCCGGTGATCGCCGCCATGCTCGACGCCTATGCCGCCTATCTGATGGCGCTGCTCGGCACCGATGCGAGGGCCCAGGCCGGGGCCCGTACCGCCGCCCGCGCTGCCCGGGTCAACGCCCAGGCCTCGGTCGAACGGCTGCGGGTCGAGCCGGCCGATCCCGCGCAGCCGGCCCGGGCCGAGGCGATCTTCGCCAATGCCAACCGCATCCTGCGCGCCGGCATGGCGCTGGAGAGCGCGCTGCACGACCATGGCGCTGCGGCGCTGGCGAAGCATGCCGCGATCGGGTCCTTCGGCCATGCCATCGCCGCCGCCATGGGCGAGCTGGCCTCCACCCTGCGCGACCACCGGGCGCCGGCGATCCCGTCCGACCTGCCGGCCCGCCACCGGGCGCTGACCGAACTGCTCGACCCCAAGGCCCAGCCGGAGGCCGACCAGCCGGTGATCCTGGCGCTGCTCGAGGCGACCGACCGTATGGTGGACGCGGTCGCCGCGTTGACCGATGTCATCGGCGCGGGGGCGGTCATGCCGCCGCAGAAGAACCTCCGGTAGTCAGCGGCGGCGGGTCGGGGCGCCGCCCTCCAGCAGCCGGACGAGGCGCCGGTTCTGGCGGGAGCGCGCGGCGTCCAGCGGCGAGCCCCCGAACTCGTTCTTCCGCTGCGGATCGGCGCCGCGCTCCATCAGCAGCCTCACGGCTTCGATCCGGTTCTGCATCACCGCCTCATGCAGCGGGGTGTTGCCGAGCTCACCCGACGCGTTCGCATCGGCGCCGCCATCCAGCAGCGCCGTGATCTCGTCGGTCCGGCCGCGGTTCGCCGCGACATGGATCGGGGCGTCGCCGAAGATCCCGGCCTGGTTCACATCGGACAGGTCGATCCCGGCAAAATCGGGCAGATCCTGGTAGCGTCTCAACACGTCGTCCGCGTTCATCAAGGCATTCTCACAACAGGGGTATCAGGCCGCGTCCCGCCGCATCGCCGCGGTCTCGACCACGGCGGCGATGGCGTCGAGCATCGCGGTGTCGTCGCCGGCCATCGCCTCCATCGACGCCATGCGGGCGATCACCGTGGCGGCCACATTCTCCTCCACCGTGCCCTCGGCATAGGCGTAGTAGATCACCGCGCGCTCGCCATCGCGGTGGCAGCGCCCCTCGATCTGCTGCAGCTGGATGGCGCTGTGGCGCATGTCGTGCACCACCAGCGACCGGTCGCGCTCGCCGCCCGGCAGCTCGCCGCGATGCAGCGAGATCGATTCCGTCACCGTGAACAGCACGGCGTCCAGCCGGCCGGTCTGGAAGGCGATGCGGGTGGCCTCGTTGGCGTCGCCGGTCTGCGTGCCGTTGATCTCGCCGACCGACCAGCCGCGGCCGCGCAGCGCCTCGGCCAGCATCGCGCTGGTCTCCAGGAAGGCGACCGAGACCGCGACCTGCTGCCCGTTCGCCAGCAGGTCGTCGCAGAAATCGGCGGTGCCGGCGATGCGCAGCAGGCTGGCTTTCTGGCGGAAGCGCAGATCGGCCGCCCAGCCGGTGGCGCGACGGGTGCTGCCGCCGGCCAGGCCGAGCTCGCGCCGGAACTCGCGCCAAGTGGCCTCGTAGAGCCGCCGGGCCGGCGCGTCCAGCGCCGTCGGCGCCAGCTCGCGCTGCACCTCCGGCCAGCCGGCGATGTCCTCCGGCCGGCGGCGCAACCCGATCGCCCTGGAGCCCTTGTACAGCAGGTCGGCCATGACCCGGCGATCCTCCGGGTTCGGCTCCCAGCTCCAGTTCTTCCAGCGGCCCTTGGCCCGGCCGATGCGCAGCCGCTTCATCAGGGTGCGGAACCCGTCGAGGTCGCCCGTGACGCCGCCCGCGGCTTCGGCCAGCAGCCGGCCGAGATAGGACAGCTCATGCGGCGCCTGGCCGGCGGTGGCGCTCATATAGATCGTGAACACGGCGGCCGCGGCCATCTGCCGGCAGACCAGCCCCTGCTGCGAGTTCGGGTTGCGGATGCGGTGCGCCTCGTCGATCACCACGATCGGCCAGGTCCGCTTCGGCGTGCCGTGCTTCGCCAGCTCGTTGTTCTTGGCCCGGGTCGACCGCTTGGTGCTGGCGGGCGGCGGCGCCAGCAGCGACTTGGTCTTCTCGAAATTGATCAGCGTCACCCGTTTCGCCGCGGTGCCGGAGCGGGCGATGGTCCGGCGCCATTGCGGCACGGCGCCCTTCGGGCAGATCACCAGCACCTCGGCCTCCGGCATCGCCGCGACCGCCAGCCAGGCCGACAGGGTCTTGCCCAGCCCGGTCAGGTCGCCCAGCAGGAAGCCCGGCCGTCCCTGGGCGCGCGCCGAGAGGATGGCGTCGCGGGCGACGAGCTGGTGCGGCCGCGGCACGAAGTCGGGGCCTTCTTCGGCCAGGCGGAGCTTGGCGGGATCGAGAGTCTTCATCGCCGCCTTCCTGGCCCGATCCTGGGAGAAGCGCAATGGGGGCAGGCGGACTCCCGATGACCGCATCGGAGATCGGTGCCATGACATTTCCATTACATCGTTGTTTTTGCTTTGTTTTATGGAATCCGGGGAGCATGGTGCGCCGCGTCATCCCCGAAACGATCGCTTGCGATCAGAGGTTTCCATGAGGAAGAGCTTATTCTGTGGGACCGCGCTCGCGGTCCTCGCCGCCACATGCGCGGCCCAGGCGGAGGACGCGAATGTTACGTCCGGCCTGCAGCTCAAGCTTTCGGGCCGCATCGGCTTCCTGGCCGGCGTGCTGTTCAACGACAACCGCAGCCCCGACATCGATCGCGATTACGACTTCGAGTCGGGCGCGCGGCTGCAGTTCGACATCAAGAACGTTACCGATTCGGGTCTGGAATACGGCGCCCGCATCCGCTTCAACAATGTCGACCGCCGCAACGACGTCACGGTCGACCGCACCTATGTCTACCTGAAGGGCAGCTTCGGCACGGTCACTCTCGGCGATGCGCCCTATATCGCGGAGGATTTCCACGTCTACGCGCAGCAGACGCTGGGCACGAAGTTCGGTCTCGACACGGACTGGGGCAACGGCTTCCGCAGCCCCGGCACCTGGATCGGTGGCAGCGACGCCTTCTTTGCCGTGGCGCCGTACCAGCAGTTCGGTGGCATCAACACCAAGGACACGAAGGTCAAATACACCTCGCCGAGCTTCGCGGGCCTGTCCTTCGGCGTCGACTTCACACCTGTCGTCGGCGGCAACGGCCATGCCGGCAATGGCGGCCGCAACGACCTGTTCAACGACAGCAGCACGGTCTACGAGAATGTGATCGGCGGCGGCATCGACTACCAGCAGACCTTCGACGGCACCGCGGTGCGGTTCGCCGGCATGGCCTATAACGGCAACGGCGTCAGCGGCAACCACGACCTCGAGGCCTACTACCTGGCCGGCCAGGTCGGCTTCGCCAACGGCTTCTGGGCCAGCGCCAGCTGGACCCATTTCTCCAGCACCTTCAGGGCCGACAAGGCGATCGACTCGATCGTCGGCGACCTGTCCTATACGACCGGCCCGTGGCTGGCCTCGGTCGGCTACGCCTATACGACGGCGGAGAAGAACAGCGGCCTGAACTCGACCTTCACCGACGGCGACGACCTGAAGACCAGCCACAACGTGATCGGCACGCTGGTCTACAACCTGGCGCCGGGCCTCGATGTGTTCAGCGAGCTGCGCTACGAGAAGGACGAGTTCCGCCAGGGCACGGATTTCGAGACCTCGTCCCTGAGCGTCGGCAGCATCCTCAACTTCTGATCCGGACCGGGGGGGGGGGGGCCCCCCCCCCCCCCCCCGCGCAACCCCACAACAA